>CAYNGG010000063.1:0-13443 GCA_964396575.1 uncultured Desulfobacteraceae bacterium
AAGGGCAAACACGCAAGGGTGACCGGCCGGTCGCCCCTACGATCATGAATCAGGGCAGTCACCGCGGGCTGCATAAGACCTATAACTCATAACCTATAACCCATTTTGGGTAGGCGGCAGGGAGAAGATAACGATGACACGAACCTATCAGACGGTGTTGACTATTGCGGGATCGGACAGCGGGGGCGGGGCCGGCATCCAGGCCGACTTGAAGACCGTTTCCGCTCTGGGATGTTACGGGATGTCGGTGATTACGGCGCTCACGGCCCAGAACACGGTGGGGGTGACCGGGATTCACGCGGTCCCCGCGGACTTTGTGGCCGCCCAGATCGACGCCGTATTCGAGGACATGGGGGCCGATGCCGTCAAGATCGGGATGCTCTTCAGCGCGGAGATCATCCGGACGGTGGCCGAGCGGCTGGCCCGTCATGGGGCGAGGCGGATTGTGGTGGACCCGGTGATGGTTTCCCAGAGCGGCCATCGGCTGGTGGCCGACGACGCGGTGGCGGCATTGATTACCCACCTCCTGCCCCTGGCCGACATCCTCACCCCCAACCTGCCCGAAGCCGAGGTCCTGCTCGGCCGAAAACTGGACGGAGATCCCGTCATGGCGGGACTGTCCGAAGCGGCCCGGGACCTATCGGCTTTGGGGCCCCGGTCGGTTCTTCTGAAAGGGGGCCACGGGACCGGCCCCACCAGCAGCGACCTTTTCTACCAGGCTGACGGGGACCGGCCCCGGGAGCTGCCCGCTGATCGGGTGGAGACGGTCAACACCCACGGGACCGGCTGCACCCTGTCGGCGGCCCTGGCCGCCGGTCTGGCCCGGGGTCTGCCCCTGGAATCGGCGGTGGCCGAGGCCAAAGCTTACATGAACCGGGCCATCCGGGCCGGGGCCGAGTATCAGCTCGGCGGGGGACACGGGCCGGTCCACCATTTCCACGCCGTCTGGTCCTGAGATTCAGCTCACCATTCGGGCCCCGCTTCGCGGGGTTGCAGTCCGGATCAAAATAGGTTACAAGGTGGCCATTAACCGGCCACGTTCCGGTGTGGATCACCCGGCCCCGGATCGGTGGGGCCATGCCATCCCGCATCCCCCCGCCGGCGGGAGCACAATGCCGATCAGTGCCCGGCACGAGCGGGGCGAGGGGCTTCATGCTCGCGTTGCTTTTCTATGTCAAGGATGTGATGTACACCGTCAAATGCGACCAGATCCGGGAGATCGCGCCCATGGTGCATCTCAAGGAGGTCCCGCATTCCCCCCCGTTTTTCGCCGGATATTTCAACTTCCGGGGACGGATCATTCCCGTCATTGACCTCAGTCAGCTCATCGCCGGGGAGCCTTGCGAGATCCGGCTGAGCACTCGAATCATCCTCGCCGACTACCCATCCCGGAAGCGGGACGGGCATATCCTGGGCCTGATGGCCGAGCGGGTTACCGAGACCTTGAGGAAGCCGGAGGCCGCCTTTGTCCCGCCCAGCATCCGTTCCAAGACGGCCCCCTACTTAGGCGGCATTGTCATGGACGAGGACCGGATGATTCAATACCTGGAGCTGCCGCGGCTGCCTGATTGCATTGACTTTTTGCCCGAATCGGATGAGGATGCCGAGGCGGCGGACGACGGGGGGGGCGCTGGGGATGACCCTGACGGCGATTGAGGCCATGCTCGAGCAACGGATTGGCCTGTCTCCCGAGTCCATCGGCCGTGAAACCATCGCCAAGGCGGTGGAGCGTCGCCGACGCGCCCTCGCTCTGGCCGACGAGGCGGCCTACCGGGATATCCTGGCCCGGTCCAAGGCCGAGATGGACGAGCTCATCGAGCTGGTGGTGGTCCCCGAGACCTGGTTCTTCCGGAACAAGGAGTCCTTTGCCTTTCTCACCCGTCAGGTCCGGAGCGAGTGGCTGCCCCGGCCCGAGCCCGCCGTGCTCCGGGTCCTGAGCATTCCCTGCGCCTCGGGCGAGGAGCCCTTTTCCATCGGGATGGCTCTCCTCGACTCCGGGCTCCCCCCGGAGCGGTTTCGGATCGACGCGGTGGATATCAGCCCGGCGGCCCTGAACAAGGCTCGGCGGGGGATTTACGGCCGGGAGTCTTTCCGGGGGAAACACCTTTCCTTCCGGGACCGGTATTTTTTTCCGGTCTCGGACGGCTACCAGGTGATCCCCGAGCTCCGGGAGCTGGTCCGGTTTCTGCGGGGCAACCTCATGGATGAGTCGGTCCTGATCGACGAGGCCCCTTACGACGTCATCTTCTGCCGGAACCTTCTGATCTACCTGAGCGAAGGGGCCAGGAGCCGGGTTACGGGGGTCATCGGCCGGCTTCTGGCTAAGAAGGGGCTCCTCTTTTTGGGGCATGTGGAGCGGCCCCTGGTTTGCGGCTCGGGGTACGACTGGATTCGCCAGCCCGGCGTCTTCGTCTGCCAGCGGCTGACGGATGCCCCGCCGGTCCCCTCCCCGGCGGCGCCCAGGGCGCGGCCCGTCCCGCCGTCGGGTTCCGGCCAACCCGCCAGGGCAGGGGCATCTAACCCCGCATCGAGCCGATCGCGGCCCTGCCGGGTCAACACCACCAGCGCGTCTCCGGTCCGCAAGCCGCCGTCCGTCCACCTGCCCGCCGCTTTCGGAGGCGGCAACGGATCGCCGCCCGCTCACGCCGGGACCGACTCGCCCACCTCGCCGACCAGCACCGACCTCCAGGAGGCCCAGCGGCTGGCCGACGGGGGCGACATGGATGCGGCTTTCCGGATCTGCGAGCGGTGTCTCAATGAAAACGCCTTTCATATCGGAGCCCATTTCCTGATGGGGCTCATCTGTCATGCCCAGGACGACGAGGAGCGGGCCGAAGCCCACTTCAACAAGGCGGTCTATCTGGACCCCAACCACCATGAGGCCCTGAGCCACCTGGCCTTTATCATGGAGCACCGGGGCCAGAGAAATCAGGCGGAGCGCCTGCGGCAGCGGGCTCAACGAATTCAGCAACGGGAGAACGGATCATGACGGCGGACCAGGCCCCCACCGGACCGGCCGAACCGGATCTCTGCTGGAAAACCATCGGCGTCTGGGGCCGGGAACAGCCTCGATGCCCGATCCTGCGGGAGGTGATCCACTGCCGGAACTGCGAGGTCTTTGTCCGGAACGGTCGAGCCCTTCTCGACCGGAAGATCCCCGACGCCTACCGGCGGGAGTGGACGGAGATCATGGCCTCGGAAAAGGCGGCGGACCGGTTGAGCAGCCTCTCCCTGGTGATCTTTCGGCTCGAGGACGAATGGCTCGCCCTCCGCTCCCGGATCTTTTCCGAAATCATCGCCCCGGAGGGCCACCGGCTCCACTCGATCCCTCACCGGAAAAACCGGATTCTGACCGGGATCATCAACGTCCGGGGCGAAATCCAGCTCTGCGTCTCCCTCCGGGAGCTTCTGGGGATCGATGGGAGCTCCGGCCGGCCGGCGGGGCTGAAAAACGGGGCCTCGGATGAGCGGGTCAAGACCTACCGGCGAATGATGGTCATCGACAGCGAGGACGGGAAGTGGGTCTTCCCGGTGGACCAAATCCTGGGGATCTACCGGGTCAATCCCGGATCTTTTCAAAACGTGCCGGTGACGGTGGCCAAGGCCCAGTCCACCTACACCAAGGGGATCTTCAAGTGGGAAGCACACTACGTGGCCCATCTCGATGATGAGCTGCTCGTTTACAGCCTGACCCGGAGTGTTCAGTGATCGGTGACGGACAGGACCTCAGCGATTTCTCCATGCTCGACCTTTTCCGGTCGGAGATGGAGGTCCACGCGGCGACCCTGAGCGACGGGCTCCTGGCCCTGGAAAACGACGCCGGCGCCACTGAGCACATCGAGTCGCTCATGCGGGCGGCCCACTCGATTAAGGGCGGGGCCCGGATCGTGGAGCTGGACCCCGCCGTCAAGCTTGCCCACACCATGGAGGACGCCTTTGTGGCGGTCCAGAAGGCCGAGGCGACCCTTGACGGCGACGCCATCGACTTGCTCCTCAAGGGCGTGGATATGCTCAACCGGATCTCGGACGCCGCCGGCGACGGGCTCGACGACTGGCTGGCCGGGCATAGCAGCGAGATCGACGACCTGGTGGCCGCCATCGGGGCCATCCCGTCAGGGGCCGGGGTCATCAAGCCCGCCCCCCAGCCACCTCAGGAGCCGGAACCGGCCGCTCCATCACCCGAGCCAAAGGACTCGACGGAAGCCGCCGATCCGACCCCGGCCCCGCCGCCATCCCCGGAGCCCCAGGCCCCTGAGACCCCCGAGCCCGTCGCTCCGACGCCTCCGCCCGAGCCCGAGTCCCCCCGTGCCGGCGGCCCGGCCCGCCGGCGAACCGGGGAGACCGACCGGATGGTCCGGGTCACCGCCCTTAAAATCGAGCGGCTCATGGGGCTGGCCGGGGAGGTGGTGGTGAGCACCCGCTGGCTCCCCCCCTTTTTCGATTCCCTCCTGGGGCTGAAAAAGACCCACGTGTCGCTCTTCAGTATTCTGGAAAAGCTCCACGACGTCGCCGAGTCGGATGGGTCGAGCCGGATCATCCGGGATCTGATCGCTCAGGTCCGGGACAAGACCAAGGGCGCCCATGGCCACCTGGTTGACCGGCTCGGGCAGTTGGAAACCTTTATCTCCTCTTCGGAGAACCTCTCGGATCGACTTTATCACGAGGTGATCGGGGTCCGGATGCGTCCCTTTGCCGACGGCATTCAGGCTTTTCCCCGGATGGTCCGGGACATTGCCCGCGAGCTGGGCAAAAAGGTCCGGTTCGAGATCGTGGGGGAGTCCACCGAGGTGGACCGGGACATCCTGGAGAAGCTGGAGGCCCCCTTGAGCCATCTCCTCCGCAACGCCATCGACCACGGGATCGAGCCCCCGGAGGCCCGGACGGCCGAGGGGAAGCCGGAAACCGGGGTGCTCCGCCTGGAGGCGGCCCATCGGTCGGGGATGCTGATGATCACGGTGAGCGACGACGGCCGGGGCGTGGAGCTCGACGCCCTCCGGGAGCGCATTCTCAACCGGGGGATGGCATCACCCGAGATGCTCGACAAGCTCACCGAGCCGGAGCTCATGGAGTTTCTGTTTCTCCCCGGCTTTTCGACTCTCGACCAGGTTACCGAAATCTCCGGCCGGGGGGTGGGACTCGACGTGGTTCATTCCATGGTTCACGAGGTCGGGGGGGTGGTCCGGGCGGTCTCCCGGCCGGGCCGGGGGCTCACCTTTCACCTGGAGCTGCCCCTGACCCTGTCGGTGATCCGGACCTTTATCGTCGAGATCGCCAATGAGCGCTATGCGTTCCCGCTGGCTCGTTTGGACCGCTGCCTGATGCTGCCGACCGCCGAAATCGACACGGTGGAGGACCGGCAGTATTTCAGGCTTGATGAAAAAAACATATCTCTGGTAAACGTCCATGACGTCCTGGAGATGGACAAGGATGACACCGGGACTGAGGACATGCCGGTGGTGGTGATCAGCGACCGGGTCCACGCTTACGGCCTGGTGGTGGACGGCTTTGCCGGGGAGTGCGACCTGGTGGTCCGCCCTCTGGACCCCCGCTTGGGGAAGGTCTCCGACGTGAGCGCCATGGCCATTATGCTCGACGGAACCCCGGTTCTGATCTTCGACGTGGACGACCTGGTCCGGTCCATCGACGGTCACCTGAGCGGGGCCCATCGGCTGCGAAAGATCAGCCGGGCCGAGGCGGCGGCGGCCGAGGAGATCGCCAAGCACATCCTGGTGGTGGACGACTCGATCACCGTCCGGGAGATGGAACGGAAGATCCTGGAAAGCAAGGGTTACAAGGTGGATGTGGCCGTTGACGGGATGGATGCGTGGAACATGATCCGGACGTCGGCCTATGAGTACGACATGGTGGTCAGCGACATCGACATGCCCCGGATGAACGGAATCGAGCTGATCACCGAGATGAAAGGAAATGAAAAGACCCGGGACCTGCCGGTGATGGTGGTTTCTTACAAGAACACCGAAGAGGACCGGCTCCGGGGCCTCGAGGCCGGAGCCAACTACTACCTGACCAAGAGCAGCTTTCAGGACAACTCATTTATTGACGCGGTGGTCGATCTCATCGGCGAGCCGTGATCCGGAGCGCAATGATGACACACAGAGCGATTCGAGCGGGCACGGCGGGAGTCATCCTGATCATCGGACTGATCGGGATCGGGGTCCCGATACCGGCAGTGGCCGGGGAGCTGGCGGCCGATTACGAGGCTGTCATTTCCGAGCGTCGGGGTCTCGAGCGGCGCCGGGCCGACTACGAGTCGGCGGTGGCGAAGCTGGCCCGGCGTCAGAGGGCGATCTCCACGGAGCTGCTCAAGTGCATCGGCAAACACTACGAGCCGGGGGTCTGGGAGCCTCGACTCGACGCTTTGGAGCGCGGTGCCGACCGTCTGGAGACCCTCCGTGAGACTTTAGCGCGCCTTCGGGTGGACCTCAACCGGGTCCGGGACCGGATGGAGGCCCGCCGGCGGACCATCGAGGAAACCCATCGGCGAAAAGGTCCGGGCAGCGCCTACGAGAGCGAGTTCCGGCGGTACATGGCCGATTTGCGGACCGACTATCTGGACCGGATTGAAAGCGAGCTGTTTGCCGGATACGAAGACTACGTCTCCGGGGTCCGGGAATATATCGGGACCCTTACCACGATGATGGACAACTGTGAGTCGCGCCGGACTCCGTCCCTGGAATAAATTCCAGGGCTAACGGAACAGGGGAGAGGACGATGAGACCGAAGATCAAAATCCGATTGACCATCCTTCGCATGCTGGCCGGCCTGGTGATCATGAGCGTCTTTGTGACGGCCGTGCTCGCCATCACCAGCCTGACCTCCAACAGCCGGCTCGTGGAAAGCCAGCGCCGGCTCACCGAGATCGTCATGCCCATGGAGCGGGCCGCCCAGCAGGTCCGGACGGCGGTGATGGATGTCAGCCTCCGCCAGCACCAGATCGCCGACGCCGCCACCCCCGAGGCCCTTTCCGCTCACGCGGACCGGTCAGCCCTGGAGTCAGCCTTCTCGGAGGGGATCGACCAGCTCAAGGCGCTCTCCGACCAGGCCGCCGCCGACGCCCTGGCCCGGAAGATCCCTCGGATCGAGGACATCTACGCGGGGGTTTTGAAAAAGGACGAGGCCATGTATAACTCGGTGGAGCGGACCCTCGGGCTGAAAGCCGGGATCGAGACCCAGGTGGCGGCTCTGGACCTGGTGGGGGCCGAGCTGAGCGCCAGCGCCGAGTCCTTTTCCAACCGCGTCAGCCTGGCCATCACCCGGCAGGTCAAGGATGCGTCAGCCGACGAGACACTCCCCGAGGGGGTGACTGACATCGTCCTCTCCGACCTGACCCGGCTTCAGAAGGCCGGCAGTGAGCTCCGCCTGGCCATCGCCACACTGACCAACGGCGGCCGGCAAATCCTTCTGGCCCGTGAGGTCGAGCGGGTCCGGGCCATCCGGGACGACAAAATCGAGCGGACCGTCGAATCGGTGGCCCTGGCCATCGAGAACCTGAAGCTGAGCGGGATCGATGACGGCGAGCTGATGTCGGCGGTCGAGACCCTCGAGGACCGCTTCAACCGTCTCCGGTCGATTTTGATCGGCGAGGACGGGTCCATCGCCGTGCTCCAGGTCCGTTGGATCATGGAGACGGCGGGGCTGGACACCTTGAGCACCGAGCTTTCGGAAATCACCGCCCCGCTCATGACCAGCCTAGACGAAATCCAGACCCTGTCGGGGAACGTCCGCCACCGGGTGGAGAACAACGTGGTGGAGGTGAGCCGGATCGCTCGCCAGATCACCATCCTGGTGGGCCCCATCGCCATCTTATGCATGCTGATCATCGGGCCGCTGACCATCCGAAGGATCGTTCTGCCCATCCAGAAGGTCAGCGAGTTCGCCGATACCATTGCCGAAGGCGACCTCACCGCCGAGATCGACAAGGACCACGACGACGAGATCGGCCGGCTGGTGGAGAAGCTCAGCGAGATGGCTCACAACCTGAACACCTTGATCGGCCAGGTCCAGCGCTCCGGCATCCAGGTCACATCCTCGGCCACGGAGCTCTCCGCCACATCCAAGCAGCAGGAGGCGGTAATGAAAACCCAGATGGAGTCCACCAACTACGTGGTCAAGTCGGTGGGCGAGATATCCAAGGTCTCCGAGGAGCTGGTGGAAACCATGCAGCAGGTTGCCGCCATGTCCGACCAGACCGCCGACTTCGCCAACAGCGGCCAGTCGGACCTTTCTCAGATGGAAGCGGCCATGGGTCACATGGAAAACGCCTCCAAGTCGATCTCCGGCAAGCTCGAAGCCATCAACGAAAAGGCCGCCAACATCACCTCGGTGGTGACCACCATCACCAAGGTGGCCGACCAGACCAACCTCCTCTCCCTGAACGCGGCCATCGAGGCGGAGAAGGCCGGCGAGTACGGCCGGGGGTTCACCGTGGTGGCCCGGGAAATCCGCCGCCTGGCCGACCAGACGGCGGTGGCCACCCTCGACATCGACCAGATGGTTCAGGAGATGCAGTCGGCCGTCTCGGCCGGGGTGATGGAAATGGACGCCTTTATCGCCGAGGTTCAGCGGAGCGCCGAGAACGTGGGCAAGATCAGCAATCAGCTCACCCGGATCATCGAGCAGGTCAAGGCCCTGTCCCCATCCTTCGAAGGAGTCAATGAATCAATGCAGTTCCAGTCGGATAGCGCCCAGCAGATCAACACCTCCATGGTCAACCTGAGCGAGGAGATGCAGCAGACGGTCGAATCCCTCAAGGAGTCGTTCATGGCCATCGAGCAGCTCAACGACGCGGCCCGGGGCCTCCAGGACGAGGTCTCCCGGTTTAAGGTAGCCTGATCCCGCCCCGGCGGGGACGGCGGCAGCCATGAGAATAGCTCTGGTCAACGATCTGGTCATGGCGGTGGAAAGCCTCCGCCGGATCATCTTAAGCGTGCCCGGCCACGAGATCGTCTGGGTGGCCCATGACGGCCGCGAGGCCGTCGAGAAGAGCGCCGCCGACCCGCCCGATCTGATCCTCATGGACCTCATCATGCCGGTGATGGACGGGGTGGAGGCCACCCGGCGAATCATGCTGAGCACGCCGTGCGCCATCCTGATCGTTACCGCCACCGTGGGCAACAACGCCGCCAAGGTCTTCGAGGCCATGGGTCACGGGGCCCTCGACGCCGTCAACATCCCCATGATGGGCAGCGGGGCCGAAGCCCAGCGGAGCCGCTACACGCTACTCCGGAAAATTCATATCATCTCCCGGCTCCGGGGGATGCCCTCCACCAGCCCGGTCCGGCCGGTGGACATGACCCCGCCCACGCCGCTGGTGGTCATCGGGGCCTCGACCGGCGGCCCCAAGGCCCTCGCCGATGTCCTCTCTCCCCTCCCCGGCGATCTCCGGGCCACCCTGGTGATCATCCAGCACGTGGACGAAAAGTTCTCGGCCGGCCTTGCCGAATGGCTCAACGGACAGACCCCGCTCCGGGTTCAGCTCGCCCCCGAGGGCGGCCAGCCGCGCCAGGGAGTGGCCTATGTGGCCGGAACCAACGACCACCTGATCTTCACCCCGGCCCTCACCTTCTCCTACACCCCCGACCCCGGTGCCACATCCTACCGGCCGTCGGTGGATGTCTGCTTCGATAGCCTCGTCCGGCACATGCCCCAAAACTTCGTGGCGGGAGCCTGCATGGCGATCCTGTTGACCGGCATGGGCCGGGACGGGGCCGAGGGGCTGCTGGCGCTTCGCCGCACCGGATGGCACACCGTGGCCCAGGACAGAGCCACCAGCGTGGTTTACGGGATGCCCAAAGCCGCCCGGGACCTGGACGCCGTTGACACGGTCCTGCCCCTTCAGCGGATCGGACCGGCTATCGCTGAATTCGTGGCCGCCTACCACCGGCCCTATTCCGACGGCTCCCCCGCCTCCGGTGGGGCGGCTCGGCCGGCGGGAGGCCCGCCGGGACGGGAGAGGAATGGCGGAGTCCCGAGCCGGAAAGCTGAAGGGTAGCCGTCAGGGGGAAACGATGACCGACGGCGGCGGAGTAACCCTTACGAAGCACCGGATCAAGGTGCTGTTGGTGGATGACCAGGCCATCATCGGGGAAGCAGTCCGCCGGATGCTCGCCGCCGAGGAGGACATCGACTTCCACTACTGCAAGGACGCGACCCAGGCCATCAAGATGGCCAACGGGATCTCCCCGACGGTTATCCTCCAGGACCTCGTGATGCCCGAAATCGACGGCCTGATGCTGGTCCGGTATTTCCGGGCCAACCCGGGAACCCGGGACGTCCCGCTCATCGTTCTGTCCGGCAAGGAAGAACCGGTGACCAAGGCCGAAGCCTTTGCCGTCGGAGCCAACGACTACCTCGTCAAGCTCCCCGACCGGCTGGAAGTCATCGCCCGAATCCGTCACCATTCCAAGGGCTACATCAACCTCCTGGAACGAAACGAAGCCTTTAACGCCCTTTTGGATAGCCAGAAGCAGCTCGAGGTCCGGAACCGGTTTATCCGGGAGATCTTCGGCCGCTACCTCTCCGACGACGTGGTGGACAGCATCCTGGAGTCGCCCGAGGGGCTCGATCTGGGCGGGGAAAAGCGGACCGTCACCATCATGATGACCGATCTCCGGGGCTTTACGGCCATCAGCGAACGGCTTCCCGCCGAAGACGTCGTCACCGTCATCAACAACTATCTGTCGGCCATGACCGAAATCATCCTCAAGCACCTGGGCACCATCGACGAGTTCATCGGCGACGCCATCCTGGTGATCTTCGGAGCCCCGGTGCTCCGGGAAGACGATGCCCAGCGGGCGGTGGCCTGCGCCATCGAGATGCAGATGGCCATGGATGACGTCAACGAACGGAACCGGGCGGCGGGCTACCCCGAAGTGGCCCAGGGAATCGGGATCAACACCGGCGAGGTGGTCGTGGGGAACATCGGCTCGGAAAAACGGTCCAAATACGGCGTGGTCGGGCGGAACGTCAACCTGACCGCCCGGGTCGAGTCCTACACGGTGGGCAGCCAGACCTTCATTTCCGAGGCCACCAAGGCCGCCTGCGGATCGATTCTCCGGATCGACGACCAGATGGAGGTGATGCCCAAGGGGGTCCGGGAGCCGATTACCATCTACGAGGTGGGCGGCATCGGCGGGCGCTACAACCTCTTCCTGCCGGAGAAAAAGGAGATCGAGCTCACCGACCTGAACACCCCCCTGACCGTCGAGGTGACCATGCTGAACGAAAAGGACACCCGTGAGGACGCCCACGAGGGACAAATTCTCCGGCTGGCTCCGGACGGAGCGGAGATCGAAACCGACCTCGCGGCGGGCCGGCTGGATAACCTCAAGATCGCCCTCTTCGACGACGAGGGCTACGAGATCACCACCGATCTCTACGCCAAGGTCACCCGAAACGTGGCGGAAAACCCGCCGCGATTCATTGTCAACTTCACATCGGTACCGCCGGAGGCCAGATCCTTCTTCCGATATCGCTATAATTTCTGACCCAAACGGTCAAGTAAAGACCTCCGAGGTTTCCAAATGTTTGGAAAACATCGGAGGCCTCCACGGAGTACAGTCCTTATGAAGATCAAATTTCTTGGCGTCGGCTCGGCGTTTACCACTCCGGAATACTTTCAATCCAATCTCCTCATCACCGCGCCGGACGGCCGGAAGCTCCTGGTGGACTGTGGTACGGATATCCGGTTCTCCCTCGGTGAGGCCAGCGGCCACGATTACCATCATGTCGCCGCGGAAATCGACGCGGTGTACATCTCCCATCTCCATTCGGACCACATCGGCGGGATGGAGTGGCTCGCCATCCAGACCTATTTCAACCCGGACCAGCCCCGGCCCCGGCTCTTCATGGAAGGACATATCATGCGGAGCCTCTGGGAGGAGTCCCTCCAGGGCGGGCTGGGCTGCATCGAGGGCCGACGGATGAGCCTGACCGACTATTTCGAATGCCACGCCCTGCCGGAGGATGGGTCCTTCCAGTGGGGCGGCATCCGGTTCACCCTCGTCAAAATGCCCCACATCCTGACCGGATACCGGGATTTCTTCAGCTACGGCATCCTCATGACGCCCCCGAACCCTGACGCGCCGACCGTCTTTTTCACCACCGACACCCAGTTCCAGCCCGGCCTCATCTCCCGGATCGCCCCCCAGGTGACGGTCATCTTTCACGATTGCGAGACCAGCCCATACAAGAGCGTCGTCCACACCCATTACGATGATCTCCGGACCCTGCCGGCATCAGTCCGGGCCAAAATGTGGCTCTACCACTACCAGCCCTATCCGGACGTCCGGCCGGAATCCGAAGGATTCATAGGCTTTGTCCGCAAGGGCCAGGAGTTTAGCTTCTAAAAGGCCGGCGACCGACCCTCAATGAAAAGATTCCCCGCCGGTGTTCCAGGTCGCGGAGTGGTGCGCCGGTGATCAGGAGACCGGGGCGGCCCCGCCCGAAAACCCGGCCGACGGCCCGACCAACAGCCCGGTGCTCACCCGGCTGACCAGCCCCCATAAGGCGCCCGCCGCAAAGACCCGCTCGATGGAGCGGTCAAAGAGAACCGAGAGCCGGGGAGGAAACTCGGCATCCCCCCGCCAGAGGAGATAATAGAGCGGAACCCGGGGAAAGGGAAGGAGCCTGAAGGCCGCGTCGGCCATGTCCACGGACTCGCCGCCCAGATACCGGGCGGCCCGGATAAACCCCTCGAGGTCTTCGCCGTAGCGCTCCAATAACGGCTCGATCTTGAGGGCATGGGGCCCCTTGAAAAAGTGGCCCTCTTTGAGGTCCCGGGGGCCGACGATCTCCCTGGCCAGGGGGTAAAACGACGTCACCGCGTTGAGATAAACGAGGGTGACCAGCTCCAGAAGCGGGTCATCGGTCCGGTCCCAGCCCCCGCCTTCCGACCGCCGCCGCAGGCACCGGCCGGCGACATCAACCCGGATCGGCTCATGCAAAAAGGTAAAGATCAGCCCCCGAGGAGGCCTGGGGGGCGGTGGATGGGGGGCGAAGAGGGTGAGGTTGGACAGCTCGGTCAGATCCCGGGTTCCCAGATCGTCCCAGTATTCGGACGGCACGGTGATCGGCTGGTTGTTGTGATTTCTGGCCGGAGGCCGTTCCGACAGCCGGCGGGCCTGCATCCGCAAGAAGCTTTCGCCATAAGGATAGGGTCCGATCCGGTGATTTTCGCAAGGGAACTCGTTGCAGTCCCGCATACAGTAGTCCAGGGCGTTCATGCGGGCACATTCGAGGATAGCACAGGTTCCGCCGAAAATCCGCTCCTGGGCGGCCAGCTTTCGGCTGGCCCCCTTGCTCTTGCCCGATCCGCAGGTGGAGCAGGCGCCGAGCAGCCGAAGCTTGCACACGTCGCAGTTGATGCCGCAGGCACCGGTGGGCATGGTGGGCCCCCTTTGATGGGATTTGAGAATTAGACCT
>CAYNGG010000064.1:0-6623 GCA_964396575.1 uncultured Desulfobacteraceae bacterium
ATTTGCGGTCCGGCCATTCCTGATGATGTCTTCTATCTATCGACAACGGGCCGGTGAGCCCGCTGCCATTGGTTCCGCTCATGAAAGGCGGAAAAAACGGCGGCTTTGAAAAACGGAGACCCCATGATCACACTACTCGATTACGGCGCGGGCAACGTCCGGAGCGTCGTCAACGCCTTGGAACGACTCGGAGAAACCGTTCGGCCCGTCCGGACGGGCGAGGACATTCTCACCGCTGAACGGCTGGTTTTTCCCGGCGTAGGCGCTTTCGGCAGCATGATGGCGATCTTACGGGACAAGGGGCTGTTGTCGCCCTTGCGGCAATATCTCCGGGAAGACCGGCCTTTTCTGGGGATCTGCCTGGGCCTCCAGGCTCTGTTCGAAGGCAGCGATGAGGCCCCCGGCGTTCCCGGCCTCGGCATCCTCCGGGGGACCGTCCGGCGGTTCGCCGTCGATCTGGCGGTGCCTCACATCGGCTGGAACGGCTTGTCGGTCCAGAAGGCATCCCGGATCTTCAACGGCCTGTCCGGCGACGAGAAATTCTACTTCGTCCACTCCTACCACGTTGACCCGGCTGACAATGACGTTATCCTGACGACCACCGGCTACGGTTATTCCTTTGCCAGTGCGGTCCAGCAGGGAAACCTCATCGCCACCCAGTTTCATCCGGAAAAAAGCGGGGACCCCGGCCTCCGGATTCTCAAAAATTTTTTGGACCTTGACGCCGCCCCGGTCCGGCCGCCCCGATCCCCGGAAGTCACCCGCCTGGCCAAACGGATCATCGCCTGCCTGGACGTCCGGAGCAGCGACACCGGGGACCTGGTGGTCACCAAGGGCGACCAGTACGACGTTCGGGAAAACGGCGCGGTCCGGAACCTCGGGATGCCGGTGGACCTTGCCCGGCGCTACTACGAGGAGGGCGCCGACGAAATCACCTTCCTAAACATCACCGGCTTCCGGGACTTCCCCCTGGCTGACATGCCCATGCTGGAAGTTCTCCGCCGGACCTCCCGGCACGTCTTCGTCCCCCTGACCATCGGCGGCGGCATCCGGGACTTCACCGACCGGACCGGCCGCCACTACACCGCCCTCGAGGTGGCCGCCGAATACTTCCGCTCCGGCGCGGACAAGATTTCCATCGGCAGCGACGCGGTCCGGATCGTCGAGGATTACCTCGCCACCGGCCGGAAAACCGAAACCAGCGCCATCGAGACCATCTCCCGGATCTACGGAAACCAGGCGGTGGTGATCTCCATCGACCCCCGGCGGGTCTATGTCCATAACCCGGCGGAAACCGATCATCCGGTGGTCGAAACCGCCGAGCCGGGCCCCGAAGGCCAAGGGTTCTGCTGGTTCCAGTGTACCGTCAAAGGGGGCCGGGAAGGCCGGGACGTGGACGCCGTGACCCTCGCCCGGATCTGCGAGGAGCTGGGCGCCGGCGAGATCCTTCTCAACTCCATCGACCGGGACGGCTCCAACCGGGGCTTCGACCTGGAGCTGATCGCCGCCGTCAAGGGCGCCGTGACCATCCCGGTGATCGCCTCCTCCGGCGCCGGGTCCCCCGCCCACTTCGCCGAGGTCTTCACCCGGACGGAGGCCGAATCGGCTCTGGCCGCCGGGATCTTCCACCGCCGGGAAGTCCCCATCTCCGCCGTCAAGTCCCACCTGGCCCGACAGGTGGAGGTCCGGCTGTCAACGGGCGTCGAGGCCGCCTAACCACTCCAGGGCGTGGGCCGCCCCGTCCCTAAAACCAGCCCCCCTCACCATCCGGCCTGCCTGGGCGTCACCGCACGCAGACAGGTCGAAATCCACGAACGGGATTTGAAGATGGCCAAGGCCATGGCGTCCAGCGTTTGGCTCATTACCTGTTCCCGCCGCCACCGGGGCGTGAATTGCCCAAATTAGAAAGGAGCACGCCGGATGGATGATTTCTCCAAAAGCCGACTCGAAGACTGGGTCCGGTTGATCCTGGTCAACTGGGTCTATATCTACTTCGTCATTTTCTACGCCATTGTGGTGGGGGGGCTGTCGGGCCTGCTGATGGTTTACTCGGCCGGGCAAGTCTGGGGTGCCGGGGCATTGTTTCCCCTCGGGTCCCTGGCCCGGGGGACGGTTGCGGCGGTGATTGCCGGGGTGTTTATCGGCGGAATCCGGATCATCCGATATGACCCCCGGACCGGAGAATACGGGGTCGCCTCGCCGGGCCGGTCCCTTTTCAGGCTGGTCCGCCTGGGCGGGGCTCAGCTCGGCGGGCTGGCCATCCTCGCTCTGGCGGCCGGCTGGATCGGCGGGAGCTGATTCGAAGTTAGACCTCCAAGGTTTCCAAAATTTTGGAAACCTCGGAGGCCTGTAGTAGAGGCGACCGGCCGGCCGCCTACTCCCCGCTTCGGATAACCGAAAGCCGCTCGCGGGCCTTGTCGGCGTAGTCGCTGTCGGGGTACTTTTCCAGGATCTCCTCGTAGAGTGATTCGGCGTGGTCGAGGGCCTGCTGGCGCTCTTCGAGCCGGGCGGTTTCGTAGATTTCCTCGGCCCGGTCGGTACAACCGGCCAAGGCCAGGCTCAGAGCCAGCATCAAGGTGAAAAGGATAATGCGCATGGCAGGGGTCCTGTAATTGATCATTTTGCCTCTAAATCCGCGATCATCGATCTAAAATCAAAAATCATCAATCAAAAATCAGATCCGTCCTTCTTCGATTCCGTGGCAGGCCACCCGTGCCTTTTCCCCGTGGCGCCGGAGCCGGGGGACCTCGGTCCGGCAGCGGTCGTCCGCGTAATGGCAGCGGGCGTGGAAGACGCAGCCGGGCGGGAGGTGGATCGGAGTGGGGACCTCGCCCCGAAGGCGGATATGGTCCGGTTTTTTGCGCCCGAGCCTTGGGATGGCGCTCAAGAGGGCTCGGGTGTAAGGATGCCGGGGGGCGTTGAACAGGTCGTCGGCGGTGGCCACCTCGCAGAGGGTCCCGAGGTACATCACCGCCACCCGGGTGCTGATGTGAGCCACCACCGACAGGTCATGGGCGATTAGGATGTAGGTCAGGCCCCGCTGTTCCTGGGCGTCCATGAGGAGATTCAGGATCTGAGCCTGGATCGAGACATCGAGAGCGGAGATGGGCTCGTCGGCGACGATAAACTCGGGGTCCACCACCAGGGCCCGGGCGATGGAGATCCGCTGGCGCTGTCCCCCGGAGAATTCGTGGGGCAGCCGGGTGAGCCATTGGGGATCGCCGCCCACCTGCTCCATTACCGCCGCGACCCGGTCCCGGAGCTCCCCGCCGGTCAGATTCGGGTGGTGGAACCGGAGGGGCTCCTCCAGAATCTGTTTGACGTGTTTCCGGGGGTTCAAGGATGCGTAAGGGTCCTGGAAGACCATCTGCATCCGCCGGCGAAACGGGAGCATCCCCCGGGAGCTCAGGGTGTCGATCCGCTGATCGTCGTAGTGGATCTCGCCGGCGTCGGGGGGATAGAGACCGATCACCGTCCGGCCGAGGGTGGATTTCCCGCAGCCGCTTTCCCCCACGACGCTGAAGGTCTCCCCCCGGGCCACGTCAAAGCCGACGTCGTTGATGGCCTTGACCGTGGTTTTGACCCGCCGGAGCCGGCCGTCGGTCCAGGTGAGCTGATCGAGGAGCCCACCGGAGATGTCGAAAATTTTAAAGAGGCCGCGGACCCTCAGGAGGGGCCCTTCCGTCCCGGTCTGGCGATTGTCCATGGTCATCCGTTACGAGGCTTCGGGTGAAAAGAGATGGCAGGCCACCTGACCGCCGGGGACCTTGCTGGGCAACAGATCCGGGGCCCGGTCCCGGCAGATCGGCAGGGCATGGACACAGCGGGGGTGAAACGAGCAGCCCGGCGGAATGGCGGTCAAGGTCGGCATGGTTCCCGGAATCTGGTTGAGCCGGCTTCCGCGACGCTCCCCCTCCTGGGGCAGGGCGGCGATGAGGCCCTGGGTGTAGGGATGCTGGGGGTTGTCGATGACGTCCCCGGTCCGGCCCTCCTCGACGATCTTGCCGGCATACATCACCGCGATCCGCTCGGTGATCTCCGAGACCACCGCGAGGTCGTGGGTGATGAGGATGAGCCCCATCCGGTTGGCTTCGCAGAGCTCCAGAAAGAGCGCCATGATCTCCGCCTGGATGGTGACGTCGAGAGCCGTGGTGGGCTCATCGGCGATGATGAGCTGGGGGTCGTTGAGCAGGGCAATGGCGATAATGATCCGCTGGCGCATCCCTCCGGAAAATTCGTGAGGGTACTGCCGGAGCCGGGCTTCCGGCGATGAAATGTAAACCTGGCGGAGCTTTTCGACCGCCAGCTCCTCAGCGGTCCTGACGTTGGTCTCCCCATGGGCCTGGAGGGTCTCGACCATCTGAGTCCCGATCGTCAGCACCGGGTTCAAGGTCATCATCGGGTCCTGAAAGACCATGCTGATGTCCTTTCCCCGGATTCGGCGCATGGCCTCCTCGGGCAGCCGGCTGATCTCCTCGCCCCGAAACCGGACCCGGCCGCCGGCGATGTAGCCGGGCTTGGAGATGAGGTTGATGATGGAAAACCCGGCCACCGACTTGCCGGCGCCGCTTTCCCCCACCAGGCCAAGACGCTGGCTCCCATCCAGGGAGAAGCTCACTCCGTTCAAGGCGGTCAGGTCGCCGGTGCGGAGGGCGAAGTTGACAACGAGATCCTCGACTTCGAGTAGCGGGGCGGCCATATCGGGTCTATCCCTTGTAGAGCTTGGGGTTGAGGACGTCCCGGAGAAAGTCCCCCAGCAGGTTGACGGCCAGGACAAGGACCACCAGAAGAATCCCCGGAAACGCGGTGATCCACCAGGAGCCGCTGAAGATGAACTCGAAGCCCGAATTGATGAGCGAGCCCAAAGACGGCCGGGTTACCGGCATCCCGAGGCCGAGAAAGGACAACGCCGCCTCGCTCATCACCGCGTTGGCCACCTGGATGGTGGAAAGGACCAGAATCGGGGACATGCAGTTGGGGAGAATGTGTTTCCATATAATCCGCTGGGAGCCGAACCCGGTGACCCGGGCCGCCTCCACATATTCCTTTTTCTTCTCCGCCAGGACCGAGGCCCGGACCGTCCGGGCATACTGAGGCCACTGGGCCAGCCCGATAACGATGATCAGAAAAGGCACGGCGATCTCCGCAAACCGCCCCACGCCCACCGCCGCCTGGAGCACGGCGCTGACGAAAATCGCCACCATCAGGTAGGAAAACGAAAGCTGTACATCGGCCAGCCGCATGAAAAACCCGTCGAGCTTCCCTCCGTAATACCCCGCCACCAGCCCGATAATGATCCCGATTACCGACTGGAGCAGGACCGCGCAGACCCCGATGATGATGGAGATCCGCATCCCGTAAATCATCGTCGAAAGGAGATCCCGGCCCTGAGCGTCGGTGCCGAGGATATAATCCGAGCTCCCGCCGTCCATCCATGCGGGCGGCAGCTCCGAATCGAGGATGTTGATGTTGTCCGGGTTGTACGGGTTGTACGGCGAGATGATCGGAGCCGAAAACGCGCAGACGAACAGAAACACGAAGGTGATCAGGCTGCCGATGGCCACCGGGTCCCGGAGAAAGCTGTACCAGAGGTAGGAGCCGCGGAATCGTTTCAGGGCTCGTTTCATTTGGCCCCCGCAATCCGCACGGTGGGGTTGACCACCCCGTAAATGATGTCCACCGCCGTGTTGACCACCACCATGATCATTCCGACGAACATGAGATAGGCCACCAGGAGCGAGGTGTCCGACCGCTCCACCGCCTCCATGAAGAGGAACCCCAGCCCCTGCCATTGAAAGACGGTCTCGGTGAGAATGGTAAAGGCGATGGTGATGCCGAGCTGAACCCCGCCCACCGTGATCACCGGCAGCAGGGTGTTCTTAAAGGCATGGAGAAACCAGATCCGGGATTTTTTCAGACCCTTGGCCCAGGCGTAGCGGATGTAATCGGACTCGAGCACCTCCATCATCTCGGACCGGATCAGCCGGATGAACAGGGGGAGCATGATGGATGAAAGCGAGACGCTCGGGAGAATCAGGTGGAGCCAGCCGTCCACGGTGAGAAAGCCGGTCCGCCAGCCCCCGATGTTCACGGTGGCCCCCCGCCCGAAGGATGGAAGCCAGCCCAGGTGAACCGAAAACAGATAGACCCCCATGATGGCGGTGAGAAAGACGGGGATGGAAACCCCCACGATACTCCCGCCCATGATCAGCCGGGAAAACAGGCTTTTGGGCTTGATGGCGGCGTAGATCCCCAGCGGCACCGACAGAACCACGATAATCACCGAGCTGACCAGGACCAGCTCCAAAGTGGCCGGGGCCTTCGAGAGGATCACCTCAGTGGCCGGCTTCTTGTAGAAAAACGACAGCCCGAGGTCGCCCTGAACGGCATTTCCCAGAAACCGGACATACTGGACGTGGACCGGGTCGTTCAAGCCGAGCTCATCGCGCATCTTATCCCGCTCCGCCTTGGAAACGGAGATCCCGGTGAGCTGCCAGACCGGGTCGCCCACGTTGTGCTTGATGGCAAACCCGATGCTGCTGATGATGAACATGACCACGACGGCCTGGATGATCCGTCGGATGATGAATGCGACCATAATTTAGCTTATGGGTTACAGGTTA
>CAYNGG010000064.1:6723-10708 GCA_964396575.1 uncultured Desulfobacteraceae bacterium
GGTTATCGGTTATCGGTTATCGGTTATCGGTAAATCCGCGATCATCAATCCAAAATCATAGATGGCTCCCCGACGCGGGATAAAGAAGGGTCCGCGCCGGGGAGCCGATGCTCAGCAGTGAGCGATGTTTAGTGCATGACCAGATCGCCGAAGTAGGGGAAATTCATGACGTTGACGATGGCCAGGATGTCCAGGTTCTCCTTCCCGGCCCAGGAGAGGTGCTGCCAGTGGAGGGGCACGAAGGCGGCGTCTTCGTAGAGAATCCGCTCGACTTCCTGGAGCATGGCGGTCCGCTTGTCGCGGTCGGTCTCGCTCTGGCAGGCCAGGATCAGCTCATCGACTTTGGGGTTGCAGTAGTTTCCGCTGTTGTACTGGCCATAGCCGGTTTCCTTGTTGGGGCACATGAGCAGGAACTCGGTGTAATTGGCGGAGTCCTCGGTGTCCGGATGCCAGCCGATCATCTGGATGTCGGCCACCTGAGCGTCGAACTGGTCCCAATACTGAGCCTTGGGCATGGTCTTCAGGTTGACCTTGATGTTGATCTGGCCGAGCATCGCCACCGTGGCCTCGGCGATCTTCTCGTCGTTGACGTAGCGGTTGTTGGGGGCGATCATGGAGCACTCGAAGCCCTTTTCAAACCCGGCCTCTTTCAGGAGCGCCTTGGCTTTGGCGATGTCGTAGCGGGGGGTCAGCTCCGGGACATAGCCGAGGTAGCCTTCGGGGGCCTGCTGCCCCGCCGGCGTGGCTTTGCCCTTCATGATCTTGTCGGCAATCCCCACGTTGTTGATGGCGTAAACCATGGCCTGGCGGACCTTCGGGTTTTTGAGCTCGTCCCGACGGTTCTGGTTGAGCTGGAAGGTGATGACCCGGCTGCCGGGCATGGTCGCCAGCTTGACGCCGTCGGTGGCGTCGATCCGATCATAATCCTGGGGCGGCACCGGCATGATGAAGTCAACGTCGCCGGACAGAAGCGCCGCTACCCGGGTGGCGTCCTTTTTGATGGGGGTGAGAACGATCTCGTCGATGTTCCCCGGCGACTCGGTGTCCCAGTATTCCGGGAATTTGGTGAAGACGTTCTTGACGCCCTGCTCCCGGTAGGTGACCTGGTACTTCCCGGTCCCGGACTCGTTCACGTTGGCAAAGGAATAGCCGGTCTTGACAATGGCGTCCTTGGGCTGGTCCCGCTCGTCGGTTCCCGTGTAAAACACGCTGTCCATGGGGAAGATGTAGGTGGCCATGTTCAAGAGGAGGGGATAGGGCTTTTTGGTGACCAGATCCACGGTGAAGTCGTCGATGGCGGTGGCGCCCACAAAGGGCTCGAACAGCCCCTTGAAGTCCTGGCTCTTTTTGAGCCGCTCCACCGTCCAGACCACGTCTTTGGCGGTGAAGGGGTTGCCGCTGTGGAATTTCACGCCCTCGCGGAGGTAGAAGCGGACGGTATTCTCGTCGATCCGCTCCCACTTGGCGGCCAGCCGGGGCTCGAAGGTCATCTCCTTGGTCCATCGGACCAGCGGGTCAAAGACGATATGGGAATACTGGAGCATCCCCCCCGAAAGCTGAACCTGGGGGTCCAACGACACCGGATCGGCGTCCATGGCGAGTTTCATGGTCTTGGCGCCGGCCATCGATCCAAAGCCGAGGATTAGAGCGCCCACAAGCATAATTGCCAATGCCTTTTTCATGGTATGTCCTTTCTGTTTGGCGTTAATTGGGGATCGGTCAAAATCCGACCAGCCTACAATCTGTTCTGTATAAAGGAGATGAGGAAAGCGGTCAAGGAAGAATTCCGGAATGCCCACCTCTTGGCGGATGGGCGGATGGTTGATATCCCCCGCCGATTTTGATACAGCGGAATATCTCCGGACGCCGTCGGGCATAGCGGCCGCCGACGTCGATACCGCCCACCGTCAACTCTGAAAAAGGTGTGTTATGTCCTCTGATCATCGAAACCGCGACGATGAGTCCGATCATCCGCCGCCCTCCTGCCCTGATAGCGAGGCCGACGGCCCGCCGGGCGGGTGCTGTGGATTTGCGCGCCTCTCCCTGGATGCGCTCTACCGGATCGACCCCCATGCTGATCGGATCACCTGGCTCAACGACCGCTGCAAGTCCATCCTTGGCCTAGCCCCCGATACCGAGACCCTGGACGGGGCAAGAGAGTGGCTGGCGGCCCACGTCCATCCGGATGACCGGGCCGAGGTCCAACGGGCCCGGGATCGGGCCCTGGCGAATCCGGGAGCCATCGAAGAAGCGGAATACCGGTTTCTCCATCCGGACGGGACCCAGCGCCGGATGCGGGAGCGATGGGCGGTCCGGCGGGTCGTCAACGCCCGGCTGATCGAGGGGGTGATCCGGGATGAAACCCCGGACGAGGTGGCCGAAGGGGACTTCATCCGGAGCACCGCCAATGCCCTCATCGGCAACTACGTGGCCCAGGACGGGGTGTTCATTCATGTCAACCCGGAATTCGTCCGGATCACCGGCTATTCCCGGGACGAGCTCATCGGAATGGATTCTCTGGCCATCGTCCGGCCCGACGACCGCTCTCACGTCCGGAAATCCGCCATTGCCATGCTCAAGGGCGAGACTGACACGCCCTACGAATTCTGCGCTTACGACAAGGCCGGCAAAGTCCACTGGGCGGTGGAGACGGTTACTCCCGTCCGTCACGACGGCCGGCGAGCCGTTCTCGGCTTTTTCATGGACATCACCCGCCAGAAAAGAGCTCAGGGCAACCTCTCCACCCTGGGCCTCATGATCAGCACCGTCTCCCACAGCCTCCGAGGCTGCCTGACCGGGCTCGATGCCGGCCTCTACATGATCGACACCGGCTTCTACCGGGACATCCCCGCCCGGATCGAAGAGGGGCTCGATGTCGCCAAGCTCATGCAGGACCGAATCCGGAAGCTCTCCACCGACATCCTTTATTATGCCAAGGAGCGGGAGCCGGAATTTTCCAAAGTCGATACCTGGCGGTTTGCCAAGGAAGTGATCATGACCGTGGAGACCCGAATCCGGGCCGCTGACATCCGGTTTGAAACCCACATCCCCGAGGCTCCCGGCGGCTTCTCCGCCGACGAGGAGATCCTCCGGGCCGCCTTTGTCAACATCCTTGAAAATGCCATGGAAGCCTGCATCGCCGACGACCGGCCGATCGATCACGTGATCTCGTTCAATGTCGAAACCGAAGACGACGAGGTGATCTTCCAGTTCTCCGACAACGGCCCCGGAATGTCGCAAGAGCAGCTCCAGAAGGTCTTTCAACTGTTTTACTCATCCAAGGGCAAGGCGGGAACCGGGATCGGCCTGTTTGTCACCCGGAAGGTGATCCGCCAGCACGGCGGGTCCATCACCGCCGAGTCGCGACCGGGGGAAGGCACGAGCTTCCGGGTGACCATGCCGAGCGGGTAAAGCGATATCGATTGCGCTGGGCGAATCAGGAGCATCCCGGGGGGCGTTTCCCCGAAAAATCCGATCGTCCAAACCCGGCTATTTGGGCCTTAATGCCCGCTATAAGGCGATAATGCGGCGAGACGCTTATTGCATTGGTCTGGCTGTTGTGGCGGCTGTTTGAAATGGTGCACGGCAAGGCAAAGAGCATTAGGTAGGCGTCCCCGATTTGGCGGTTAAGCTTTTTTTGGGCTTGCAAACTTGCCGGAGTTGCAGTATGAATGCAGCGAGGATGTCAATAATTTGAATTGATAAGGGAGAAACAATGGATCAAGATGCGAGTCAAAAGTTTCGAGATGCACTAGCAAATTATCGCGCGGACAAAGGCAAAGGGTCTCTGCACGAATTGAGCACAGTGGCCGACGTCGCTCCGTCCACAATCCAGCGCATCGAAAGCGGGAAGATCAAGAGTATTAAGCATTCCCTGTGGCTGGCATTGCATCAGCATGCGCCGGATTACTTCGGCCCGCCGCCGTCCACGAATGAACCGGCGCCCAAGCGGAAACCGAAGAAACAGCCGAAAACGAAAACGAAA
>CAYNGG010000064.1:10808-13241 GCA_964396575.1 uncultured Desulfobacteraceae bacterium
CCGGATCCGCCTCAAGCGCGGAACGAGCCCATGCCGGACGGGTTCTGGCGCAAGCTGGATGAAGGCTGTCACGAAATGATCCGCTATGCCTATGAGACGGGATGCAGCCCCAGGGGGGCCGTGGATATGGTGATGGCCTTTGCCCAGGCGCTTGATCGCCCCGAAGAATAGATCAGCCCCGGTAAATCCGCGATCAGAAATCTAAAATCATCAATATGCGGGGGATGCCGGTGCTCCGGATAAAGCAGTCACTGGTATCCCCTTCGCCCACCGGGAGCGCCGCTGAGGTCTCCTCGGAGCGCGGCTGACCATAGCCCACCACGAAGTCGGATAGCCCGTCGGTTTCGACGGTGACGGTCCGGTTGACCGGGTCGATGTCCCGGCCGGCGGTCTCCCGCTGCCAGGCATCGCCGGTCTTCCGGTAAACGTGGAGCCAGCCGGGGGTTTCGATTCCGGCCGGGTCATAGGCGAGCTGGACGGTTACCGGCTCCCGAAAGGTCGGCGCGGCTCCGGTTTCGGTTCCGGCGACGGTCACCGCGTAGAGGTCCGATGCCGGGGTGATCCCGTCGGGGAGTTCCGGGGAGGCTCCGGTCTCGGTCCGGGTCACGGTTAGGATCAGGTTGTCGTCATCGGAGACCATCGCTCCGGCCGGGACCTGAATCCGGGTGGCGTCCCCGGCCCCGAGGCTCAGGCGCTGGGCCGTAAACCGGTCGATGAGGTCGCTGTTGACCAGGGTCGCGTCGGCGTCGAAGCTGAGGTCCTGGATGGCCGTGGCGCCGTCGTCGCCGTAGTGAACCGCCGCGGTCAGGGTCACCCGGCCGTCATCGGCCGCCGGGGTATAGGTGGCGGTGATCCGGCGGCGATCCGCCGACAAGGAGACCGAAGACAGGCTCCCGGCCCCGGATTCCAGAAAGACGGCCCCCTCGGCCGTCTCCAGGGTGGGCGCGGTTTCGACCGCCGAAACCCTTTCGTCGGGGAGGTATTTCGTGGAAAAGACCGTCAGGTGGATCGTTTCCGGGGAGGCTTCATCCCGGATCGCCCGGAGAAAGAGGACCGGGGCGAGCCGGCGGGTGATGACGGCGTCGGATCGACGGTCTGCCGTGCCGGTGACGAACGGGTCGCCCACGGCAAAGACCTCCGAGACGCCCTCCATGTCGGCGTCGCGGTAGAAAATCAGTTGATGGGGGTCGGCGGCCGGCAGCCCGGCCACCTCGTAGCCCGAATAGGTCTTGTCGGCCTCTTGGCGGAGCCGGCCGAAGATCACCGACCGGTCGGCCAGATTCATGCAGACCACTCCGCTGAGATCGGCTTCAGACGGCCGGCCCCCGTCGTCTAAGGCCAGGGTCCCGTAGATCCGGTAGAAGTCGTTGTCCCAGGTGGCGTTGATCACCTTCCGCTCGCCCGGAGCAAGCTGGACGTTATCCACGGCGGCCCGGGGCAGGCCGTAGTTCATGAAGATGACCCGGTAGGTGCCGGGAGCGACATGGTCCACCTTATATTGAGCTGTCCGGGCTCCTTTGGGAGCCGGGGCGGTGAACCCTTCGATCCCTTCGAGCATATCCCGATAGACCACTCCCTGTTTCCGGAGCAGAATATAGGTGGCCGGGTATTCAGTGCCGTCGTCGGTGACGAAGGGGAGCATGAACCGGGCGCTTTCCGGGACGGTGACGGTCCCCGAGATCCCGGCGGTGGCCCGGGTGAGGATCACGTCGGCCCCGGCTGTCCGGCCGGTGTCCGGGTCGATTCGGGCGGGAGAGAGGTTATAGCGCCGCTCCTCGCCCCATTCCATCCGGCGGCCCCAGTCTTCGAAGAGCCAGGGCCGGCGGGCCGCGATGAGGTCGTAGTAGTCGATCTCCGGGTCGATCCCGTGGATGGTGTAGTAGCCGTCCCGGTCCGAAGTCCCCGAAACTTCCTCGGTCCCGTCGTTCGGGTCGGTGGGAAAGGCGGTGACGGTCACATTGGGGACCGGCTGTCCGTCGGCATCGGTGAGTTGGCCGGTGACCGTCGTCCCCGGCGAGAGAGCCAGGGCTCCCAGATCGATCTCGCCGGTGGCCCCTTCAGGGACCTCCACTCCGGAGATCACCCGCCCAACGTAGTTCCTGGCCCCGCCGGTCTTCCGGCCGTGGGTCGCCCTCACCCCCACCAGATAGGTCTGGCCGGTCGGTAGAGCGGTCAGGTGGAACCGGCCCGGGGTCCGGCGCTCCGAGGTCCCCTTTCCGGCCTCGGTTTCCGCTTCGATGTAGCTCGCCGACCACTCGTCATTCCGGGTCTCGCGGTAGGAGCCGTCCACATAGGGGACCGCTTCGCAGAAGACGGTCACGCCGTCGGCCGCGGTCACCGGGGCTCCGGTTTCGGCGTCCACGAGGAGGCCGGTGAGCTCGGCGCCCGACTCGACGACAACCTCCGCCGTCATATCCTGTGTGGAGCCGGCAT
>CAYNGG010000065.1:0-13223 GCA_964396575.1 uncultured Desulfobacteraceae bacterium
TTAATTGCGAATATTTGGAAAACCCGGGGGAAACGTAAGCGCCAGCGAGGGGACTTTTCAGCTTCTGGCCCAGGGATACCCCGGTGCGGTAGAAGGCTGTTCGAGTACCCTTCAAAAGGCCCGGCTCGCCCGGGCCTTTTTCATGGTCAGATAACCTGAGCAAAATTTGGGCATTTAGGGGGAGAATCAACATTATTTCATAATCATCCAGATATTCGGCTTCCGCGATCCAAAGCACCTCACCCCCGTTGAAATCGGCCTCACGGCTCATACGCCGCATCAATGCCCTTTGGCTCTCCGTCGGCGTCGCTCTGGTTGATGAAGTAAACCGCCACGTAATTGCCCACCTCCCAGATCTTCTCCGACTCCAGATCCTTTTTAAAATAGGGCATGGCCGTGCCGGTGATGCCGTTCATGATCTGATAGTAGAGGATGCCGCCGGTGACATCCCGGTTTTTCAGGATCGTGAAGTTAAGCGGCGGCGGGTAGATATAGGGCTGGGCCGGTCCCATCCCGTCGCCGATGGGGCCGTGACAGCCGAAGCAGAAATCCTGGTAGATTTTGTGGCCCCGAGCCAGTCCGGCCGGCGTGGTGGGGTATGGGTTCGGGATCTCTCGCCACCCCTCGGGCACGCTGTCGTGGAGCCATCGGACGTTTTCGGCCGGGCCGGCCTCGTAGGCCCGGATGGCCTCGCCCTTCCATTTACCTTGCCGGGCCATCCGCCGGTCGGCCTGCTGGAACCCGAGGCTCTGGACATAGGCGATGAGCTGGTCGATGCCGTCGGCGCCGAGAAAGGCGAAGGCCGGCATGATGGACAGCGGCCGGGTAAACCGGGGATTGGTGAAATGGGCCACGTGCCAGTCGTCGGGGTGCTCGCCGCCTTCCTGGGAGAGGTCCGGGCCGGTTCGCTGGGAGCCCAAAAGGATCGGCTGGTCGGCCACGTAGTCGCCGGCCTGGGCGATCCGTTCGGCCCCGATCCCCCAGTCGATGGAGCGGATCGACTGGCTGTGGCAGTAAACGCAGCCGTTTGCGATGTAAAGGGCCCGTCCCGCTCGTTCCATCTCGCTACGGGGGCGGAAGATTTCGGAGGGGGGCTGTCCCCGGCTGGCAAACCAGGGCACGATCACCACCATCAATACGATGGTCCCCAGGAGCAGAAGGCTGCCCGCGAGGACCGCTGCCGGCGTCATCTTCATGATGCGATCTCTCCGGTGTTGAAAAACAGCGTTCGGATGATGTTGTAAAATCCCAGGATGGCGCTGATGAAGATCATCAGGCCCAGGGAGGCTCGGAGCACATAGTAGATATGGACCTGGGGAAGGACCCGGTAAACGGTTTCACCGTTGAGCCAGGCGTTACCCTGGATGAGCCCCGCGATGGTCAAGACGATGGTAAACCCGGTCACGCCGATGAGGACCATCCAATACTGGAAATCAGCCAGAAACCGGCTGAACAGGGGCTTGCCGGTGATCCGGGGCAGGACGTAGTAGAGGCCCCCCAGGGCGATCATTCCGGAAAAGCCCAGCACGCCGATATGAGCGTGTCCCACCACCCAGTTGTTGAAATGGGTCACCCGCTGGACCTGGGGCAGGGCCATCATTGACCCCTGGATGCTCACGAAAAAGTACATGATGGTCCCGGTAAAGACGAACTTGGCGCCCACGTCCGCGTGGATCTCCCCGAGCTTGCCCCTGGCCGTGTACCAGATGTTGATAAGGACCACCATCACCGGGATGACCATCCCCACGCTGTCCACGATGGAGATCACCTTAAGCCAGGTGGGCACCGGGACCTGGAGCAAATGGTGGGTGCCGATGTGGGTGTAAACCACGATCAGGGACCAGAACCCCACGAGCGAGAGGGTATGGCTGTAAAGCGGGCTCCGGCAGGCCCTGGGCACGACGTAGTAGGTGACCCCCAGGGCCAGCGGAGTCAGAAGGAGGCCGAAGATGTTGTGGCCGTAAAACCAGAGGAGAATGGCGTCGGGGATGCCCACCAGGGCGCCGGAGTCGGGCCGCCAGATCACGTTGCCCAGGCAGTAGGTCGCGGCAGTCAGGACGATGGCCGCGCAGGCGTACCAGACCGAGACATAGAGGACCGGCTCCCGGCGCTGGCGGACGGTCATCACCATATTGTAGAGGACCAGGAGGAAGGCGATCACCACCATCATGTCCACCGGCCAGATCATTTCCGCGTATTCCCGCCCCTGGGTCAACCCGCCCATCAGGGTGACCACGATGGCCGTCAGCATCAGGTTCCAGAAGACCACCGTGATGACCCCGAGCTTTTCGCTGTAAAGCTCGGTCCGGAGGAGCCTGGGCAGGTAGTAGAAGGCGGCCGCCAGGAGTCCCGGGGTGACGAAGCCGAAGAGGACCAGGTTGATGTGGATGGGGCGGACCCGGCCGAAGACCAGCCATCCGACGTTTTCCAACAGGTCGGGGGCGATGAGCTCGGTGGCCCCGAGCAGTCCCATGAAGGTGGCGACCATCATCCAGAAGGCCGAGGTGATGCAGAACCCTTTGGCGGTCTCGTATTGTCGGGGGGGCGGTTGCAATGGCGTGGACAACGGTCTATCTCCTCGCATTGGTCGTTTCAGGTCTTTACCGGTTGTGTTGTGGCTATATTATAAACCCACATGATCGGGGGCACCGCGATCACCCCCGTTCATGAAAATGGCTTGAACCGCGAAACACGCAAAAAACGCGAAAAAAATAACTTTTTAATGTGTTTTTACGATAAAACAGAAAAAATCTGCGAAAATCTGCGTAATCTGCGGATAAACCCTTATCATTGGGGCTGGCATCAAGATCACCCTCGTGCATGGAAAGGATTTTCACGATACAAGCAAGTGATTTTTGAGTAATTCCCCTTTAGCCTCAAAGGCATCCAGCAATTCATCGGGCAATTCATCGAAAAAGCTTTCCGGGACTTGGAAAATGTCTTTGGCAAGCCCTATGGGTCTCTGAATCTCACTGATTATCGGTTTTACATCAGAACGTATTTTACGGTATTTTCTTGCTAATGTACGCAAATTTCTTTTAAATTCAGGAGTAAATTCTACTTCAATCGTTGAAACTGCTTCATCCGTCATTGTCAATACCTGTCCACAATTCATCTATTGACATCGTTTCATCGTTCATAGCCTCTGCCCATCCTTGCCGAAAACTTTCTTCAGCCGGTTTGATCGTTATGCTTTCTCGGAAAACACGCACAATGTTTAATAAGGTTGGGAGATATTCTCCAGGTGTTGCTTTAATCTCCCGAATAAGCTGATTTGTATAGTTTATCTGATAACTATTCATTATTATTCCTTTCAATATTTGAGGGCTAACATCTTCATCCGCTCCGGTTATAATATACTAATTTCACTGTTTAATAATGCTTTTAGGACGTTTCATCCTGTACTCCCATCGCCTAATTGTGACACCCCAGCCAACAGCCCAGGTTGGCGTTTCGCTTCTCGTGACAGTCGATGCAGAACCCCATCAGGAAGGTGTTCCGGGGCAGCCGGTCCATGGTCTCCACGTCCCCGTGACATTCGGCGCACTCGACCCCTTTCCGGATGTGTCGGTAGTGCTTGAAAAAAACGTGCTCCGGGATGTAGTTGACCTTGACCCACGGGGTCGGGGTGTTGGTGTCGTAATAGCGGTGCTCCTTCAGGATTTCCGGATGCTTGGCGATGATGTGATTGTGGCAGTAGAGACACTTGCCCACCGGCGGCATCCCGGGAAAGGCGGACCGGTCCACGTAGGGGTGGCAGAACTCGCAGGAGATGGCCTTGGTCCCGGCGTGAACCCTGTGGCTGAAGGGGATCGGCTGAGCCGGTCCGATGCCGGTGGCCGCCGGGGGAGCGTAGAAAAAGTAGAGAAAAAGGACCACCAGGGCGGCGCAGAGTCCGGTGAAAAAGATCGGCCCTCGGTTTTCATAGACCGCCGTGGCCGCGTTTTTGGCGGTGGTGATCAGGTCCATCAATGCACCTCCCGGCGGGGGGCTCGGACGAGCTCGGGAAAAAGATTCAGGTAAGCGGTGACAGCGGCGGCCATCAGGCCGAAAAAGCCCAGAGTGATCAGCGCGTCCCAGATGCCGATGGGCAGGCCGGCGGGATGGCCGTGCCAGGTCGGTCCCAGGAGCAAGAGGTGCTCCAGCCAGATCCCGACGATAATGGCCGACGCCAGGACCATCATCACCGCCGGCTTCCGTTTGACCGCCCGGTTCAGGAGAATGAAAAAGGGCACCACAAAGCAGAGGATAAAGACCGCCCAGGCCAGGGATTGCCAGGGCAGGGTCATGGTTCGTTCGATAACGTAGGCGGCCTCTTCGGGCAGGTTGCCGTACCAGATGACCACGAACTGACAATAAAAGAAGTCGGCCCAGACAAGGCAGAACCCGAAAAAGAGCTTGCTCAGGTCGTGGAAGTGGTCTGGGGTGAGCCCGGCCCGGTCCCCCTGGGTCAGCCAGACCACCGACGCCAGGACCAACAATGCCCCGAGGCCGATGTAAAAAGCCTTCACAAAGGAGTAGGCCCCGAAAAGCGTGGAAATCCAGTGGGGATCCATGCTCATGACGAGATCGAAGCCGATGAGGGACAACACCGATGCGTAGGCGAGCATATAGAGGACCGCGAAGACCGTCATCCGCCACCGGATGTCGGCGTTGTCCACTTCGCCCCGACGGATCAGGCGGATGGCGGCCGACCGGATCCCCCCGCCGGAAAACCGGGGGTTGACCGAAAGCCGGAGCACCTGTGTCAGATAGGCGAACCCGAGGCCGTAGAGGATCAGGAGGCCGATGGCGTCCCGGGTGAAAAGAAACGGCATGTTGAGCCAGACCTCCTTGCCGTGGAGGTCATGGTGGAGCCAGGGAAAGATCGACTCCCGCCCGAGAAACAGGATCAAGAAGAGGACAAAGGAGATGGGAAAGAAGGCGGCGAAGGACTCCGAGAGCCGGGCCAGGGGTCCGCTCCACCGGGCCTTGGTCACGTGCATGACCATGGAAAAGAGCAGCCCTCCCTGGGCAATGGCCGACCAGAGCAGGAAGTTGATGTGATAGGCCCGCCAGGCCGTTTCCGGGTGATGGCCGTTGACCAGATAGATAAAGCTGGCCGTCCCGAGAAGAATCAGCCCGGCAAAGGCCGCAAACGGGAGCCCCCTTTGGATTGTCGCGTCGTTTTCCATGCCCGTCGTATCCGTTTCCGTAATGCGCGTTAAGGGTGAAGCGGGGATTAGTAAACGTAGATCCGCTTCGTCTCCCCGCCCCGGTCCCTGAAAAAGGCGGCCAGGTCGTCCTGCTCCCCGTCCTCACAGGCGGCCACCACCCCGTAATGATCCCCGGAACAGCGCTCATCGTACTCCCGGAGGTTTTTCCAGCGGGGAAGGCGGGTCTGGGTTAGCAGGCCGATGACGTTGCCGATAACGCCGAAGAGGATGGTAAATTCGAACCCGACGATGAAAAACGGGATGAGCGCCACCACCGGTTTGCCGCTGACAATGAGATTCCATTGGGTGGCGGTGAAGACCGCCAGGGAGATCCCGGTGAAAAACCCGATGAACCCGCCGGTCAGGGTAAAGAACCCCACCTTGCTCTTGGGCAATTCGAGGGCATCCATGATCCGATGGCTCGGCACCGGGCTGTGGACTTTGTGGATGGCGTACCGGCTCCCTTTGAGCGCCTCGATGGCCCCCACGGCCCGGGCCTCCTCCCGGAAAAGCCCCATGACGTAGCGTTTAACCCGCATGGTCCGCTCCCGTGTCCAGGGTCTCCTTCATCTCGGTCATGGAGATGGAAGGCAGGTGTTTGACGAATAGGAGAAAGAGAAAGAAAAACATGCAGAACGTGCCGAGCATGATCCCGAGCTCCACCGCCGACGGCCCGTAAAGCCCCCAGGAGTGGGGCATGAAGTCGTGGGCCGGCCCCCCGGCGATGATCACGAACCGTTCATACCACATCCCGATGTTGACCAGAATCGAGATCCCGAAGAGCCAGGGGACGCTCCGCCGGAACTTCCGGAAGAAAAAGAGGAGCGGCACCAGGCTGTTGCAGACCACCATGATCCAGAACTCGACCCAGTAGTCGCCCACGGCCCGCCACCGGAAGGACTCGATCTCCACGATATTGTGGCTGTACCAGGCGATAAAGTATTCGGTGGCATAGGCGAACCCGACGATCAGGCCGGTGAAGATGATCGTCTTGGCCACGTTGTCCAACACCTCGTCGGTGATGATCTCCCGGTAGTTGAAGATGGCCCGGAGCGGGATCATCAGGGTGATGACCATGGCCAGCCCGGAATGGATGGCGCCGGCCACGAAGTAGGGGGCGAAAATGGTCGAGTGCCAGCCGGGGACGATCCCCAGGGCGAAGTCCCAGGAGACCACGCTGTGGACCGAGATGACCAGGGGCGTGGCCAGGGCCGCAAAGAAAAGATAGCCCCGCGAGTAATGCCGCCACTGCTCATGCTCCCCGGTCCAGCCCAACGAAAGGATCGTATAAAACCGCTTCCGCCAGCCGACCGCCCGGTCCCGGGCCGTGGCCAGGTCCGGGAGCATCCCGGTGTACCAGAACAGCGAGCTGACGGTGAGGTAAGTGCTGATGGCGATGAGGTCGAAGACAAGGGGCGACTGGAAGTTCGGCCAGAGGTTCCGCTGGTTGGGGTAGGGGAGCATGTAGTAAACCACCCAGACCCGCCCTAAGTGGATCAGCGGAAAGAGTCCGGCCGTGCAGACCGCGAAGACGGTCATGGTCTCGGCGGCCCGAGCGATCGGGTTCCGCCAGCCGGCCCGGAAAAGGTAGAGGATGGCCGAGATCAGGGTGCCGGAATGGGCGATTCCCACCCAGAAGACGAAGTTGATCAGGTAGGTCCCCCAGGCCACCGGATGGTTCTGGCCCCCGACGCCGATGCCCACCAGGATCTGGTAGCTCCAGCAGGCCGCGCCGATGAGCATGCCCAGGGCCAGGGCTCCCAAGGTCAGCCAATAGGCCCGGCGGGGCGGGGTCAGGGTGTCGAGAACGGTCCCGTCGATCCGGGAAAAGGTCAGCTCAGCCATGGTCGTCGTCCTCCACGCTTAGATCTCCTGGACCACTTTCTTCAGATAGATCACGGCCGGTTTGGTGTTGAGATAGCCGAGAACCTGGTAGGCCCGGGGGTCGGCCACCCGCCGGGCCACCCGGCTACAATCGTCCATCAGGCTCCCGAAGGTCAGGGCCCCGGTGGGACAGGTCTGGACGCAGGCCGGGGTTACCTCGCCGTCGGCAATGGCCCGCCCCTCGGCGGCCGCCACCCCGTGAGCGTCCTTGATCCGCTGGACGCAGAAGGAGCACTTCTCCATCACCCCCTTGCTCCGGGCGGTGACTTCGGGGTTGAGCTGCTGGTTGAGCGGTTCGGGCCAGGACCAGTCGAACCAGTTGAACCGGCGGACCTTATAGGGGCAGTTCTGGGAACAAAACCGGGTGCCGATGCAGCGGTTGTAGATCTGGTTGTTCAAGCCCTCCTTCGAATGATGAGGGGCGTAAACCGGGCAGACCGACTCGCACGGGGCGTTGTCGCAGTGCTGGCACATCATTGGCAGAAAGGTCACCCGTTCGGGATGGTCGTCATCGAGATACCGCTGGACCGCCAGCCAGGACATCTCCCGCCCCTCGATCATCCGCTCCCGACCGACCACGCCGACGTTGTTTTCAGCGTAGCAGGCCGCCGCGCAGGCCCCGCAGCCGATACATCGGTCCGTGTCCACGACCATGGCCCACCGGTAGCCGTCGTGGTCGTGAGGCGGATAGACGTCCCGGTGAGGGTCGTACCCTTCGGGGAGGGGCAGGACCAGGGGGAATTCGTGCATGGCCAGCCCGTGCTTCGGATGGGGGGTGGCGGCCGCCGCCAGGGGGACCGTCAGGGCGATGGACCGGCCATGGCGGTACCGGCTGCCGTCGGTGTGGGCGATCGGCTCGGTCCTGCCGGTCCGCTTGACCGTCACCCCGTCGGCCCAGAGCCGAGGGCCACCGGTGGCCGGGTCAGGCTCGGCCGGAAGGGCGGGCAGGGGCGAGACCCCGGTCCCGTCGGCATACCGGCCGAATCCATAGTGGCCCCAGCCCAGGTCGATCGTCATCACCCCCGGCCGTATTCCGGCGGTCTCGTAAACCGGCGCTCGGAAGGTTCCCGAAGCCGAAGCGATCTCCACCAGATCCCCCTGGGTCAATCCCGCCGAAGCCATCTGGTCCGGGTGCATCCGGACCGGGGAGCCCCAGGCGACCTTGGTGAGGGGGTCGGGGATTTCGCAGAGCCAGGGCCGGTTGGCTCCCCGGCCGTCAAACAGCCGGAGGGTCGGGGCGGCCGTCAGGGTGATGGCGTCGGAGGCCGGGGCCGGGGGCGTCTTGAGCAACGCCACGGTCTCGGGGGAAAGCTGGACCGGCGGGCGTTTCCGCTCCGACCGAGGCTTTGGCGGGAGCTTGCCGCCGTGCTGGACCGTTTCGACCCAGTCCCGCTCGTCGGCCAGCCGGCCATTATCCATCAACCGGCCGACCAGATAGGTCCGGTAGTCGGGCGCAGGCCGGTCTTCGGGGGCAAAGGCCGTCTCCAGGAGGACGTCGCCGACGTGGGCCACTCCGTGGAACCGGCCCATGGCCGGCTGAAGGGTGGCCAGGAGCCCGTCCCGGCCGCCGTATTCGTCCCAGAGCTCCAGGGGGAGGCGGACGGGAAATACCAGATCAGCCACCTGGGCGGTCTCGTCCATGAAGGCGGAAAATGCCACCACAAAGGTCCCCTCGTCGCGGAGGGCTTCGGCAACCCCGGCCGACGGGGGCAGGGCATAAACCGGGTTGACGTTGTAAAGGAGAGCCACGTCGGCCGAATCCAAGGACTTGAAAAAGTCGAGAACCTCGGCCCGGCGAGCAGCGGTTTCGACCCGGGGCCGGGCTGAAAAGTCGATCCGGGAGAGAGCCGGGTCGAGGGCAAGGTTTAAAAGGATGGCCGAGAAATCGGCTTTCAGGGGATCGACGGTGGCCGGCCCCGCCCCGAGGACCAGGGGCCGGTCGGCCGCCGGGAGCCGGTTGGCCAGAGCCTTCAGGGCATCGACTCCCACCCCGGCGATCCGGGCGGCTTCATCGAAAGTGTAAGGTGCGGCGGCTTCGGTCATCGACGCCCGGACCTCAGCCGGAAGGGCCTCTCCCCGGCCGCCGGCGAGGGCCTCCCGGAGCAGGCAGAGGGCAACCGCCGATTCAGCGCCGGGCGCCACGGAAATCCACCGGTCGGCGTTGGCGGCGGTAAGGCACTCGGCCGGGCTCAGGTGGACGAACGCCCCTTTGCCATCCGTCGAGTAGCCGTGCATGGCCTTGAATTGCCGGGCGTATTCCACCGGAGAAAGGAAGGTCTCCAGAAAGTCGGCCCCCAGGGAGATCAGGAAGTCGGCGTCGTTGATCCGGTAGGAAAAGAGGCCATCGATCCCGAAGAGGGTCCGGTGAGCGGTCTTGAGGGACTCGTAAGCCAGGGGCTCGAAAGCCAGCGCCGGTCCGGACCCCCACGCCGAAAGGGCCTGGTCCATGAGCCCGGAGAGGGTCTCTCCGGTGACTTCGGTGAGCATCCGGACCCGTTCATCCCCGGCGGCGGCGGCCGCCGCGGTTCGCTCCCGGAGCATCTGGTTCGCCCGGGCAAAGGGGATCGGCTCCCACCGGTTGCCGACCCGGAGACGGGGGACCACCACCCGGTCCGGATTGTAAACCCCCTGGAGCGCCGCGTGGCCGCGCATACAGAGAGTCCCCCGGTTGATCGGGTGGAGCGGGTTTCCTTCGAGCTTGACGACCCGGCCCTCCCGGACCCGGGCCACGGCCCCGCAGCCGGCCGGACATTCCCGGCAGGTGGTGGCGTACCACGAAGCCCGCCCGGTCACCATGTCGTCCGGAGCGTTGACCAGGGTGTAAAGGGTGTTGTCGGGCCGGGAGGTGCAGCCGGCCGCGATGGACAAGCTGCCGATGCCTGCGAGCTTCAGGAAGGATCGTCGGTTCATGACGGGCTGGTCTCCTCCACTGCACCATCCGGGACGGCGCGGCAAGATGGACGCTGAGGGTAATGGCGGTTACAGTTCGGGTTGATGATGCGGGCCAGGGCCGGTCCAAAGGCAATCTAATTGCTGAATGTCATATAAAAACGATTGGCGGATGTCAAGGCATGATTGGCGGAAAATCGGAGCGGGGGTTTTTGCCATCGGTCTCGAGATATGGTATTTAGGTGATGGGTGATAGGTGATAGGCGATAACCTAAAAGGAATATCCCATGACAACAAAACCTTTTTTCATCAGGGCTGAATGGGATGATGAATCCCAGGTATGGGTTGCAACCAGCGATGATGTCCCCGGCCTTGTCACGGAAGGGGAAACATTGGAACAACTCATTCAGAAGTTGAAAATTATGATTCCTGAGCTTCTGGATGCCAATGGCGTAGCCTTAAGTCAGGAAGTTCCGTTTGAGCTGCTTTGGAGGCGATTTGAGATTGCACGGCAGGCAACCGGCTGATGGCCGATTACGCCAAAGCTTTAAAAACGCATTTGCGTGAAGCAGGCTGTCATTTCGAACGCCAGGGCAAAGGGGACCATGAGATTTAGTTGAGCCCCATCACGTCTGTTAAATTCATCGTTGACAATACGATAAAATCCAGACACACCGCCAATGCCGTGCTCAAACAAGCCGGGCTCCCTAAGAAATTAGGGTCGGATAAACTCTCATGATCGGGGCGGCACCGCGATCACCCCCGGGCATGAAAATGGCTTGAACCGCGAAACACGCAAAAAACGCGAAAAAAATAACTTTTTAATGTGTTTTTACGATAAAACAGAAAAAATCTGCGAAAATCTGCGTAATCTGCGGATAAAATGCATTTTCACAATGAAAATCCGCGGATAAACCCTCATGATGAAACTCTGCGAAAATCCGCGGATAAAATGCATTTTCACGATAAAGTAAGATTGGCGGATCACCCGATGCCGGCTTTTGACCGGCGGGTATAAACCCCATCCTTCAATTAACCCATAACCCATGACCCATTATTTAAAATGAAACTTGCCGTCATTTCCGATATCCACGCCAACCTGGAAGCCTTCGACAGCGTCCTGGCGGACATCGACGCGGCCGGGGTTGACGATATTATCTGCCTGGGCGATGTGGTGGGCTATGGGCCCGACCCCGAGGCCGTGGTCCGGCGGGTCCGGGAGCGGGGGATCGTCTCGGTCCAGGGAAATCATGACCGGGCCGTCTGTCAGCCGAAACACAGGAGCTGGTTCAACCCGATTGCCCGGACCTCTTTGGAGATGACCGCCGGGATGCTATCCGAGGAGACGAGGTCGTATCTCGCCACCTTCGAGCCGGCTCTGGTCCGGAACGGCCGCCGGTTTGTCCACGGCTTCCCGCCGGCATCGGTGTCGATCTACCTCTTTCAGGTGATCGACAGCCAGCTCCGGCGGGCTTTCCAGCGGATCGGGGAACGAATCTGCTTCGTGGGCCACACTCACGAGCTGGAGGTGGTCGCCTACGACGGTGAGACCCTCTCCCGGGAGCCCCTGGCGGAGGGGAGCTTTTCTCTCGATCCCGACCATCGCTACATTATCAACGTCGGCAGCGTCGGTCAGCCCCGGGACGGCGTCAAAGGGGCCAAGTACGTCTGCTTCGACGACGCGGCGGGAACCATCGACGTCCGGTTCATCCCCTATGACGCCGAAACCACGGCCGACAAGATCATCCGGGCGGGCCTGCCCCGGATACACGCGGACCGGCTTCTCTGATCAGCTTCGAGGGAGCTTCATGAAAACCATCGGCAAATACGAGGTCCGCGGCCTCCTCGGCCGGGGCGGCATGGGGCGGGTTTACAAGGTTCAGGTTCCGGTCATCGGGAAGATAGCGGCCCTGAAGCGGCTGGAGCCACATCCCCATCTGGTCTCCCTTTTGGGAGAGACTGGGGTCCGGGACCGGTTCGTGGCCGAAGCCGCCACCCTGGCGGGCATCCGCCACCCCCACGTGGTGGGCATTCACGATTACGACACCGATGACGCGGGACGGCCCTTCTATCTGATGGGATACTGGTTCAACAACCTCGGGGTCATGATGGGCGAGACCTATCGGACGGAGGCGCCCTCTCGAATCCTGCCCCTCGACCGGGCGGTCCACTACACCCGCCAGATTCTCTCGGGGCTTGCCTGTCTCCACCATTTCGGGGTCATTCACCGGGACATCAAGCCCTTCAACATCCTCCTGACCGAATACGATTCGGTGAAGATCTGCGATTTCGGCCTTTCGAAGGTTCGGGGCGAAACCTTTGACCGGCCGGAAAGCCTCAAGGTCGGATCGCCGTTTTACGCCGCTCCCGAGCAGGAGGCGGACCCCGACGAGGCCGGACCCGTGGCCGACCTCTACTCGGTGGGGGTGACCCTCTACCGGATGCTCACCGGGACCCTCCCCGACGACGACCCGGTGCTGCCGAGCCGGCTCAACCCGGATCTCGACTGGAAATGGGACGGCTTCATCATCCGGGCCATGGCCCGATCGCCCCGGGAACGGTTCGAGAGCGCCCGCCGGATGCGCGGCGAGCTGGATCGGCTCATGACCGACTGGGAGACGAGGCGGGACGAAATCTGCCGGATCTACCCCGTGCCCGAGCTTCCCCCGTCCGGCGGCTTCACCCGGTGCCGGGACCGGTGCATCAAGGTCCGACCGGGCGATGCCGCCCAGAGCTTCGGCACCGACGAGCTCCTCCGCCCCCTGACATCAGTCCGAAACGATTTCGAGGTCCGGCGGAACGGCACGGTGGCCGACCGGGTGACGGGGCTCCTCTGGGAACAGTCCGGGTCGGAATATCCGTTCACCTTTGCCGGGGCATCGGAATACCTGGCGGGGCTCAACCAGCGGCGCTTTGCCGACCGCTCCGACTGGCGGCTCCCCACGGTGGACGAGCTGTCCACCCTTCTCCGCCCGGTCTCCCATGGCGAGGCCATCTGCATTGATCCGGTGTTTGACGAGCGGCAAAAGCGGATCTGGAGCTGCGACCGGCGGTCCTTCGTGGCCGCCTGGTTTGTGAGCATCGATCTGGGGTTTATCGGCTGGGAGGAGCGGACCGCCCTCTTTCACGTCCGGGGGGTCTGCTCCCTTTAGGCGGATTATGGATTATGGGTTTGAGGCATTACGCACTACCCAATCACCAATCTAAAATCACAAATCTAAAATCACCAATCACCAATCGCGAAGGTCAGCTCGG
>CAYNGG010000066.1:0-13217 GCA_964396575.1 uncultured Desulfobacteraceae bacterium
TCGATCCTGGCGGGGTCGCAAATGACCGCGATGTCCGGCTGGACCACGTTGACCACCTCATCATCGGCCTCGTTCCCTTCGGGCAGGCGGACGTCGAAGGGGGCGAAGAAGGCTTCGCAGTGGGCGCGGTCGGGCAGCCCCCGGTCAATCTGGACGATCAGCTTCCGAATTACCCGCTGGTGGGTTGTGGACGGCGCGGGGCCCATGTCGTGGGGGACCCCTTCGATGATCTCCCGGCGTTCCTCATTCGGCCACCTTCGATAGTCGCCGTAGGTGACGGGGGCGTCGGGTTTCCGTACTGGCATGGACATGATGGGACCTCCGGTATGGTCGGTGTTTCAGGGATCTGGCTATCCCCGGCCTGGCTCATTATAGGATAGTTGCCGGGCTTGTACAACGGCGGCTGATCCGATATAGGGTGTCGTGAACGGGGAATCGGGCGGGTTCCGGGCCGGAGTCGGTCGAAAATCCTTGACACGCTTTTTTGGATTGTATATCTAAATCGGTTTGTAGATGGACGATTTTTATTTGAAAGGAGATTGTGTCTTGGCGAATCATAAATCCGCATTGAAGCGTGCCCGGCAGAACGTTGTCCGCCGGACGCGGAACCGGTCCAACCGGACTCGAGTGAAGAACGTGGTCAAGGATGTGCGCCTGGCGGCAAAGGGAGGCACGGAGAACATCCAGGAGCGTCTGGACGTTGCTCAGTCGGTCATTGACAAGGCCGCCAAAAAGGGGGCCATTCACAAGCGGACGGCGGCCCGGAAGGTCTCCCGCCTGACCCGGCTGGTCAACGCCACCTCCGCCTGATCACCCGCCGACCCGCCCATCCCGCCGTCCGGCATCCGGGGATGGGCGGTCAGTATCCCCCCGTCAACCGGTGGTAAACGCCTTCGGCGATTCGGCTCGAGATCTCCTCGATGGCCTGTTGTCGGTTGTGCTCCGTCACCCGCTTGTCCCGGGAGACGGGATAGGCTTCTTCCCCGGTCAACCCCGCGTCGGCCCAGAGGGTTTTGCCGTTTGCGTCGGTGATGGTGATCTCCAGATTCACCGTCACCCGGCGCTCCAGGGCTATTTGGTGACCGAGATGCGTCAGGGTATCGGTCCGGAGGGATGTGATCCGGCCGTGGATTTGGGCGTCGGCGGCGGCCTCGTCGGTCGTGAGCCGGATGACGGCGTTCCGGGTCAGCTCATAGATGAGGTCGTTGGTGAAAGTGACCTCGATCCCGCTTTCCCCGGTCCGGTTGTCGAAGACCGGGATGTAGAGCCGTTCCACCCAGTCGGGCAGCCCGCCCCCGGAGACGAACCGGTATCCGCAGCCGGCCAGGCAGGCCGCCAGGATGAGGGTCATCCCGACGGCCCACCCGATTTGTCGGTTTCGGCCCATTCAGACGACGATGTTGACGAGTTTTCGTTTCACCACGATCACCTTCCTGACCGGCTTGTCCCCCACGAATTTTTTAATGTTGTCGTCCTCGAGGGCCCGCTTTTTGAGGGTTTCCTCGTCGGCGTCGGCCGGGGCCTGGAACCGGCTCCGGAGCTTCCCGTTGACCTGGACCACGATCAGGATCTCGTCTTTGACCAAAGCCGCCTCGTCGTAGGTGGGCCAGGGGGCCAGGAGGATGCCGTCGTCGTGGCCGAGGGCCTCCCAGAGGGCTTCGGCAAAGTGGGGGACCATGGGGGAGAGGAGAAGGACGGCCGATTCCATGGCCGCTTTCATGACGGCGCACAGGTCCGGGCCGGGCTCGTCATCGGGCTCGGCCGGCATCTCGTTGACCAGCTCCATGACCGCGCTGATGGCGGTGTTGAAGTGGAACCGGTCCTCGATGTCCCGGGTGACCCGCCGGATCGTGTCGTGGGTCTTGCGGTGGATGGCCCGGGCGGGTTCCCCGAGGGTTTCGGGATCGACGGCCGGGGCGTTCCGGACGGCTTCCGTCCAGTTCCGGAAGAGCCGCCAGACCCGGTTGAGGAACCGGTAGCTCCCCTCGACCCCCTGCTCGCTCCATTCCAAATCCCGTTCGGGCGGAGCCGCGAAGAGGCAGAAGAGCCGGGTGGTGTCGGCCCCGTACTTGTCCATGAGGGTGTTGGGGTCGATGACGTTCCGCTTGGACTTGGACATCTTTTCGACCCGGCCGACGGTCACCGGGGCGTCACATTGAGCGCAGCGGCGGTCCTCGCCGTCGCCGGTCACATCCTCGGGGTAGAGAAACCCGTGGGTCGGGCAGGCGGTGGTTTCCTTGCAGACCATCCCCTGGGTGAGGAGCCGGGTAAAGGGCTCCTTGTAATCCACCAGGCCCATGTCCTTCAGGACCCGGGTGAAGTACCGGGAATAGAGGAGGTGGAGGATGGCGTGCTCGACCCCGCCGATGTACTGGTCCACCGGCATCCAGTAGCTCACCTCGGCCGGGTTGAACATCCCGGTCTCGCACCGGGGGCTGCAATACCGCTCGAAGTACCAGGAGGACTCGACAAAGGTGTCCATGGTGTCGGTCTCCCGGCGGGCCTCGCCGCCGCAGGCCGGGCAGGTCGTGGAGACAAACCGGTCGAGCTCCGGGAGGGGGGATTTGCCGCCGGGGAGGAGGTCAACGTCTTCGGGGAGCTCGATGGGGAGATCCGATTCGGGCACCGGGACGATCCCGCAGGCCGGGCAGTGGACCACCGGGATGGGGGCGCCCCAGTAGCGCTGCCGGGAGATCCCCCAGTCCCGGAGGCGGTAGTTGATGGTCTTCTCCCCGATCTCTTCGGCGGCCATCTTTTCGGCAATGGCGTCCCGGGCCGCCTCGGAGGCCATGCCGTTGAAGGGTCCGGAATTGACCAGGGTCCCCTCGCCGGCCCAGGCCTCGGTCATGGTCGCGGGGTCGATGTCGGCGTCGGGGGGCGAGACCACCACGACGATCGGAAGGTCGTACTTCCGGGCGAATTCGAAATCCCGCTGGTCGTGGGCCGGGACCGACATCACCGCGCCGGTGCCGTATTCCATGAGGGCGAAGTTGGCGGTGTAGATGGGCATCTTCTCGCCGCTCATGGGGTTGACGCAGAAGGCCCCGATGGAGACGCCTTCCTTTTCCTGGCTGTCCACCGACCGGATGGACCGGTCCTGGATGGCCATCCGATCGACGAAGGCGTCCACGGCGGATGCTTCGGGGGTGCCGCGAGAAAGCGAGGTGACCAGGGGATGCTCGGGGGCGAGGCACATGAAGGTGGCCCCGTAAACCGTGTCCTGCCGGGTGGTAAAGACGGTGATGGTTTCGTCGTGGCCTTCGACGGGAAACCGGATCTTGGCGCCGAGGCTTTTGCCGATCCAGTTTTTCTGCATGGTGGTGACCTTTTCGGGCCAGCCGGGGAGGCGGTCGCAGTATTCGAGGAGGTCTTCGGCGTAGTCGGTGATCCGGAAAAACCAGCCGAAGAGCTTTTTCTGCCGGACGGTCTCTCCGCAGCGCCAGCACTGGCCCTGCTCGACCTGCTCATTGGCCAGGACGGTCTGGCAGGTCCCGCACCAGTTGACGTGGGATTCCCGGCGGTAAACCATGCCCCGTTCGTACATTTTCAAAAAGAGCCACTGCTCCCAGCGGTAGTATTCGGGGCGGCAGGTGGCGATCTCCCGGTTCCAGTCGTAGGAGAAGCCCATGCGCTTGAGCTGGCGGCGCATGGTGTCGATGTTTTCGTAGGTCCACCGGGCCGGGTGGGAGTTGTTGGCGATGGCGGCGTTTTCCGCCGGCATCCCGAAGGCGTCCCAGCCCATGGGGTGGATCACGTTGAAGCCCCGCATCTGTTTGTAGCGGGCCACCACGTCGCCGATGGTGTAGTTCCGGACGTGGCCCATGTGAATCTTCCCGGATGGATAGGGGAACATCTCCAGGAGGTAGTATTTCTCGCGGGCGGGGTCCACATCCACCCGGAACCGGTTTGTCTTTTCCCAGATTCGCTGCCACCGGGTTTCGATGGCGGCGGGGTCGTATCGTTCATTCATCATGCCGATCTCCCTTCAGATTGCCTGAACATTCACGTCGTCTTCTCCCATGCCATAAGATCGGCAAAATGGCAAGCCGCCAGTCAGCCCGGCGGTATCCGCCCGGGCTGGGCAAAGAAACCGGTTGACTTGCCGTCCATAATTGCGTATCAAGCGAAAAGGTAATAAAATCAACCAAATCATTTTCCGCTCAGCGGAGAAGGAGTTAACACCCGTCCCATGACCACCAAGATTCTCATCAACGCCATCGACCCCGAGGAATGCCGCATCGCCAAGGTCAAAGACAGCAAGCTCGAGGAGCTTCATTTCGAGACCACCGCCCGGGAGATCACCCACGGCAACATCTACAAGGGGGTCATCGCCCGGGTCGAGCCGGGCCTTCAGTCGGTCTTTGTCGATTACGGCGCGGAGCGGCATGGATTCCTCCAGAAGCATGAGATCCACAGCGACTATTACCAGGACAACCACACCGGCGAGGACAGCATCAAGAACCTGGTCAAAAAGGGCCAGGAGCTGATGGTCCAGGTGGTCAAGGACCCGATCATGAAAAAGGGCGCCATGATGACCACCTACATCTCCCTGCCCGGCCGCCACATGGTCCTCATGCCCGGCAGCAAGACCCGGGGAGTCTCCCGGAAGATCGAAGACGATGCCGAGCGAAAGCGGCTCAAGGATATCGTCGGCGGGCTCAAGGTCCCCGAGGGGTTCGGGGTGATCGTCCGGACCGCCGGGATCAACGCGACCAAGACCCTCCTGGCCAAGGACCTTCGCTACCTCCTGCGGCTCTGGAAAAACATCAACGAGAAAGGGGTCGAGGAAAAGGCCCCGGCCATCCTCTACAAGGAGCAGAACCTCATCCTCCGCTCCATCCGGGACTACCTCACGGCGGAGGTCTCCGAAATCCTCATCGACGACGAAACCGCCTTTAATGAGGTCCGGGAGCTGATGAACCTCATCGGGCCCAAGGGCTCGAAGATGGTCAAGCACTTCCGGGGAGCCAAGCCGATCTTCACCAAGTATCAGCTCGAGGAGCAGATCAGCTCGATTTTCGAAAAGCGGGTCTCGCTGAAATCAGGAGGGTCCATCGTCATCGACCAGACCGAGGCCCTCGTGGCCATCGATGTCAATTCCGGCAAGGCCATCCGGAACAAGTCCGTCGAGGCCACCGCTTACCAGGCCAATCTCGAGGCGGCCGAAGAGATCGCCCGGCAGCTCCGCCTCCGGGACCTTGGCGGCCTCATCGTCATCGACTTTATCGACATGCGGGATGCCAAGCACCGGCGGGAGGTGGAAAAGGCTTTGAAGGGGCACGTGAAGATCGACAAGGCCCGGACAAAGGTGGGCCGGATTTCGGCCTTCGGGTTGCTGGAGATGTCCCGGCAGCGAATCCGGCCGTCCATCGAGTTCGGGACCTACGTCCCCTGCCGGGTCTGCGCCGGCAAGGGCCTGGTGCCCTCCACCGAGACCCTGGGCCTTTCCTGTATGCGCCGGATTCAGATCGAATCTTTGAAGGACCCGGACAGCGAGCTGGTGGCCAGGGTCCCCGAGGAGGTGGCCGACTATCTCCTCAACCACAAGCGTCGGGAAATCCTCGACCTGGAAGTCCGGCGGGAGCGGACCATCCGGATCGAGGGCAGCCGGGATATGCGCCCGGACAAGGACGCCTTCGTTATCGAGAAGATCGAGTCGCCCGACGCGAAACCCTGACCGCGGGGGCGGTCCGTCCCCGCCCTGGTGATGTGCCGACATGAGGCCGAGACCGAACCGAAAGCGCCGTCCGGAGCCGGCCCGGAAGGCGGTCGCGCTGCCCATCCTGCTGCTGATCGCCGTGGCGGCCGGGCTTCTCTACCTTTATTTTGCCCGATGGTCCTCCGATCCGCCGCCGTCGTCCCCGGCACCGGCCCCCCGGCCCGCTCCGGTGACCGCCCCGCCGAGTCCGCCGTCGGCCGAGCCGCCATCGCCGGTGGTCACATACGCCCCCGAGGGCCAGGAAGATGGGGATGCGGCGGCCCGGATGGAGCGGCGGAAGCGGGCCTTCGGGATCGACGAGAGCATGGACCTGATCGTCAAGCCGGATGAGTCGATCCGGGTGGGGGAGATCACCGTGCCCATGGCCGAAATCCTCGACCGGATTCGCCTCCGGGAAGGGGAGATGGTCGAGGGGGACCTGGAAGGGTCCCCCCCGCCGGCCGAGCTTCCGGAGCTGGTGGCCGACGCGGCTCGGGCCGCCGGCGCTCAATACGCTGAGACCGCCGGGCGGCTTACCGATCCGCCGTCCGAAGGTCCGGTTCCGGAACCGCCTCCGGTCCCCGCGCTGGCCGATCTCCCGGCCCAGGGCCGAATCCGCGAGGGTCTGGAGCAATATCGCCGGACCGACGTGGCGGTCGGGGAGCTCGAGGCCCTCCGGGACCTCGATCCGGCCGAGCTGGACGCGGCCCTGAGCGACCGGATCGCGGCTTTGGAGGCCGAGCTGGCCCGGCGGACCGATCCGGAAGCGCCCCCGATCGACCCGGACGCCGAGGCCCGCCTTTCGGCTCTGGCCGATCAGCTCACCGACCCGGAGACCCGCCGGGCTCTCGAGGCCGACCCGGCCCTGGGGGAACGGGAGACCCTATCCGGCCTGGAGCGGCTCCTGGAGGATTACGCCGACTATGAGGCCCTCGCCGAACGAATGGCCGGGCTCCGGGCTGAGGTCCAGGAGGCGGACCTCGAGGGCAAGCGCCGGGCTCTGGAAGCCATCGCCGAGCTGAAACCCGACGCGGACACCCTCAAGGCCCGGATCACCGCCGGCCTGGCGGCCCATACCCCGGAGCTTGCCGAGGCCGGGGACCTGGCCGAATCGATGGCTCGGGTGGCGGAAGAGGTCGAAGCCCTCCGGGCGGCGGTTGACCATCCCGAAACCGCGGCCCGGCGGGAGCGCTATCTGTCGGCGGCCCGAGCTTACACGGCCCTATGGGACGGACTGGCCGAGGACCGGGAGCGGGCCTGGATCGAGGAGCGGATCGCGGCTCTGGAAAAGGTCCGGGCGGCGGGTCCGGGGGCCGGTGAGGCCCTGGCTGGACGCCTGGCCGACCTCCGGGGCCGGCGGTCCGATCTGGCCGACCAGTTGGCCCGGCAAGTGGGGGCGCCGGGGGGTGTGGAAGCCTACGGCATTCACGTGGTCCAGCCGGGGGACAACATCTGGGACATCCACTTCCGCTTTCTCCGGGAATACTTCGAGGATCGGGGGGTGAGCCTGTCGCCGGTGGATGACGAGCCTACGGCGCCGGGGAGAAGCTCCGGGGTGGGCCGGATTCTGAAATTCTCGGAGAACATGGTTTACATTTACAACCTCCGGGAACGGCAACTGGGAACGGACCTCGACCTGATTCATCCCCTGAGCAAGATCGTGGTCTTCAACCTGGGGCGGGCTCTGGCCCTGTTGGACCGGATCGACTACCGTCGGATCGACCGGGTTCGGTACGACGGGGAGACCCTCTGGGTCCCGGCGGGAGGGTGAGGGGGATGGGGTCATCGTTTGGGCCGGCGCCGCGTGGGGCTCAATCGGTCCCTTGGGTCCCCGCCACCGGAGCTCCGCCCCGGTCTGGTATGTTTCGCCCCTTCGGGGCTGGGCCGCACTGGCGTGCGGCGCTCCCAGGGGCGTCCCCGCGGGTCGGGCTTAATCGGTCCTTTGAGTCCCTTTGGTCCCTGAAAGTCCTTTTTACGGGGATATCTTTTTCAGGCGCCTTCGCCCCGGGCTGTTCTGTTCAGCCCCTTGGGGGCCGGGCCGCACTGGCGTGCGGCGCTCCCAGGGGGGGCAAACCACCGTTTTGGGTTGTCGGGGCACCTCTCTTCCCCCCCTTTTTTCCGGAAGGTCTTGACGGGGGGATCGAATTCCGTTATGTCCCCTCTATTTTGTCGTGATTTTGATCAACTGATTTGATATAAAGGAGGGTTTGAATTGCTGAGTATTGCTTATGCCATGGGCCAGGGCGGCGCACCGGCGGGACAGGGTGGCGGCGGATTTTCCGCGTTCGTTCCCCTGATCCTGATGTTCGTCATCTTTTACTTTCTCCTGATCCGGCCCCAGCAGAAAAAGGCCAAGGAGCATCAGGAGATGATCAACAACCTGAAAAAGGGGGACCGGATTCTCACCGGGGGCGGCATCCACGGCCGGATCACCTCCACCGACGATTCGACCCTCGTGGTTGAAATCGCCGACAAGGTCCGGGTCAAGCTCAACCGGGGAAGCGTGGCCGCGCTGGTCTCATCGGGCGGCGGCCAGGCATCGGGAAACGATTCCCTTAAACAGAAATAGCGCCTTTATCGGACGGTTGAAAAGCCCCGCGGGCGGGAAGGGCACGGCACGGCCGCCCCGAACCCGGGGGGCTTTGCTGCGAATGGAGAAAGGATAAGGACCCGTGAAGCTTTCTTGGAGACTCATCTTGGTACTGGCCGTGATTTTGACGGCGGTGATCTACATCCTCCCGACCTTCTACCCGGGACTGTGGCCCCACAAACAGATCAACCGCGGCCTCGACCTCCAGGGCGGGATGCATCTGGTGCTCCGGGTGGAGGTGGACAAGGCGGTCGAAAGCACGGTCGAGCGGATCACCCAGGAGATGCGGGACCTCATGCGGACCGAGCGGGTCCGGTACACGACCCTCGAACGGGTCGATGGGGACCGAATCCAGGTGGCGGTCGAGGGCGAGGAATCCATTGATGCCTTCGGGAAGCTCCTAGACCGCGAGTTTCCGAACCTCCGGCAGGTCTCCCGAGCTCAGGCGGACAACATCCTCCGGATGACCTTCGACCTCCCCGACGACGAGGCCGAGCAGATCAAAAAACTGGCCTCGGCCCAGGCCCTGGAGACCATCCGGAACCGGATCGATCAGTTCGGGGTCAACGAGCCGGACATCCGGCGCCAGGGGGATGAACGGATTCTCATTCAGCTCCCCGGGGTCAGCGACACCAAGCGGGCCAAGGATCTCATCGGCAAGACGGCCCAGCTCGAGTTCAAGCTCCTCGATGAAACCGCCAACCCCGAGGCGGTGGAGCGGGGCGGCGAGCCGCCGCCGGGCACCGAGCTCATCTACGAGGTCCGGACCGACCCGGATACCAACCGGACCATCAAGACCCCCTACCTGGTCAAGAAACGATCCATGCTCACCGGGGCCTACCTCACCGACGCCCGGGTCCAGATCGACTCCCAGTTCAACGAGCCCTATGTCTCCATCAAGTTTGACCGGAAAGGGGCGAGGATTTTCGAGCGGATCACCGAGGAGAACGTCAAAAAGCGGCTGGCCATCGTCCTGGACAACCGGGTTTATTCCGCCCCGGTAATTCAGGAGAAAATCTCCGGCGGCGAGGCCCGGATCACCGGGTCGTTTACCGCCGAGGAGGCCCGGGACCTGGCCATCGTTCTCCGGGCCGGCGCCCTGCCGGCTCCCGTGGAGATTCTCGAGGAACGGACCGTGGGGCCGTCCCTCGGGGCCGACTCCATCCGCAAGGGGATCATGTCCATGGTGGTGGGCGGGATCTTCGTGGTCATCTTCATGGCGATCTACTACAAGGGCGCCGGGCTCATCGCCGACGGAGCCTTGATCCTGAATATTCTCCTGATCGCCGCCGGGCTGGCCGGGTTCGGAGCCACTCTGACCCTGCCGGGCATCGCCGGAATCATCTTGACCATCGGCATGGCCGTGGATGCCAACGTCTTGATCTTCGAGCGGATCCGGGAGGAGATGCGGATCGGCAAGACGACTTATGCCGCCGTCAACGCCGGGTTCAGCCGGGCGACGTTGACCATCCTGGACGCCAATGTCACCACCCTCATCGCGGCTTTGGTCCTCTTCCAGTTCGGCACCGGCCCGGTGAAAGGGTTTGCCGTGACCCTGAGCCTGGGGGTGATCTCCAGCCTGTTCACCGCGCTGGTGGCCTCGCGGCTGGTTTTCGACTATCTCCTGATCCATCGCAAAATCAAGCAGTTGAGCATTTAACCGCCCGAACCGATTCGAGATAAGGAATCAGCCATGCAGTTCATCAAACCGGATATCGACATCAACTTCATCGGCAAGCGGCGGATCGCCTACGTCGTCTCCGCGCTCCTGATCCTGACCACCATCGTCTCCCTGGTGATCCACGGCGGTCCCAGATACGGCATCGATTTTGCCGGGGGCACCGTGATCCAGGTCCGGCTCGACGGCCCGACCGAGGTCAACGCCATCAAGTCCGGCCTGGGGACCGTCAACCTGGGCGACGCCACGGTCCAGCGTTTCGGCGAGCCATCGGACAACGAGTACCTGATTCACGTGGACCGGTCCGAGGAGCCCGGCGAGGCCTTCACCGAGGGCGTGAAGTCGGCCCTGGCCGAGGCCACCAGCCGATCAGTGGAAATCCGCCGGGTGGAAATGGTGGGGCCCCAGGTGGGCAAGGACCTCCGGGAAAAGGCCCTCTTCGCCATGTTCTACGCCCTCCTGTTTATCACCATCTACATCTCCGGCCGGTTCGAGCTCCAGTGGCTCAAAAGCGGGGTCATGGCCGGCGGTCTGATCCTGGCGGTTTACGGCCTGTCCCGGTTCCAGGTAAGTATCCCGATGCTCATCGTCGGAGCCCTGGTGATCACCCTGATCCTCTTTTACTTTCTGGAGCTCCGTTACGCCATGGGCGCCATCGTGGCCCTGGTTCACGACGTGACCATCACGGTGGGGATCTTTTCGATCTTCGGCAAGGAGTTCTCCCTGCCGATCATCGCGGCCCTGTTGACCATCATCGGGTACTCTTTGAACGACACGATCATCGTCTTTGACCGAATCCGGGAGAACCTGAGAAAGTACCAGCGTCAGACAATGGACCGGACCATCAACCGGAGCATCAACGAGACCCTCAACCGGACCATCCTCACGTCGTTGACCACCATGGTGGTGGTGGTGTCCCTTTTCGTTCTGGGCGGGGGGATCATCCATGACTTCGCCTTTGCCCTGATCGTCGGCGTCCTCATCGGGACCTATTCGTCCATCTACGTGGCCAGCCCTATCCTTTTGATATGGCATACCGCGGCCCGGAAACGGTAGGCTACGCTTTCCCGTCCATCCATGGCGGCATCGGTTCTTCCCTGGCTCGATCTGAAAAGCGTGCCGGGCATCGGCAACCTCCGGTTCAAGCGCCTGGTCGATCGGTTCGGGGGCCCCGAGGCCGCTCTGTCGGCATCGGAAGGGGAGCTGTTGCGGGTGGAAGGCATCAGCCGGCGCCTGGCCGGGGCCATCCGGACCCACCGGACCCCGGCGGGGATCGAGCGGGAGCTGGATCGGGCCGAGGCCCTGGGCTTTCGGATTCTCGCCCAGACCGACCCGGCCTATCCGCCCCTGCTGCTCCAGACCCCGGACCCGCCGCCGGTCCTTTACACCTACGGCGACCTCGCCGGGGTTTCCCGGGCCGTGGCGGTGGTGGGGTCCCGCCAGGCCAGCCGGTACGGGCTCCAGACCACCCGGCGCCTGGCCGGGGACCTGGCCGAGGCGGGGGTGACGGTGGTTTCCGGGATGGCCCGGGGGATCGACACCGCCGCCCACGAAGGGGCCCTGAAGCGGGACGGCCGGACCGTGGCCGTCCTGGGCAGCGGCCTGGACCGGATTTACCCATCCGAGAACCGCGACCTCTACCACCGGATCGCCGAATCCGGGGCGGTGATCTCGGAGTTCCCCCTGGGATCGGCCCCGGAGCCCCACCGCTTCCCCATTCGAAACCGGATCATCAGCGGGGTCTGTCTGGGCACCGTGGTGGTCGAGGCGACCGAGAAAAGCGGCTCCCTCATCACCGCCCGGCTGGCTCTGGAGCAGGACCGGGAGGTCTTCGCCGTGCCGGGCAACATCCACTCCTTCAAGAGTGCCGGCACCCATCGGCTCATCAAGCAGGGAGCCCTATTGGTCGAGTCGGCCCGGGATGTCCTCGAGCTCCTCTCCCAGGCGATCCGGGGCCGGATCGCCGATCCCCGGGTGGACCGGGAGCGGATGCTCGACAACCTCCCGGCCATGACCCCGGACGAGGCGAAGGTCTTCCACGCCCTCGGGCCCGACCCGGTTCACATTGACGATCTGGTCCGGAAAGTGGCCATGGCCCCGGCTCAACTGTCCGGGATTCTCCTCCAGCTCGAGCTCAAGGGGGTGGTTCATCAGGCCCCCGGCAAGCGCTTTGCCATCGAGATCGACAATCTGGTTTAACATCAGCGCGAAAAGGAAAGATCATTCGTGAGCAGCAAGCCCCTTGTCGTCGTGGAGTCCCCCACCAAGGTCCGCACGATTCAAAAATACTTAGGAAACGATTTCGCCATCTCCGCCACCGTGGGTCACATCAAGGACCTCCCGGCCAAGGAGATGGGGATCGACATCGAAGACGGGTTCAAGCCCAAATACCGGGTGATCCCCGGCAAACAGAAGGTCATCAGCCAGCTCAAACAGGCGGCCGGGGATGCCACCGACATCTACCTCGCCCCCGACCCCGACCGTGAGGGGGAAGCCATCGCCTGGCACACCGCCGAGGTCCTCAAAAAGCAGGGGCGCCGCTTCCACCGGGTCCTCTTTCACGAGCTGACCCCCAACGCCATCAAGGCGGCCATGGCCGCTCCCGACGAGCTGGACCGATCCAAGTACGAGGCTCAGCAGGCCCGCCGCATCCTCGACCGGATCGTGGGCTACGAGATCTCCCCGCTCCTCTGGCGGAAGGTCAAGCGGGGGCTGTCCGCCGGGCGGGTCCAGTCGGTGGCCGTCCGGATTATCTGCGACCGGGAACGGGCCATCCAGATTTTTATCCCCGAGGAATACTGGTCCATCACCGCTCACCTGACCGGCTCCGAGCCCCCGCCCTTTGCCGCCAAGCTGGTCCGCCACAAGGGCAAAAAGCTCAAGATCCCCGACGAGACCACGACCAACGCGATCCTGTCCGAGCTGGCCGGCAAGCCGGCCGACGTCAAGAAGGTCGCCCGGAAGCAGTCCAAGCGGAATCCGGCCCCGCCCTTTACCACCAGCACCCTCCAGCAGGAGGCCATCCGGAAGCTGAAGTTTTCCGCTAAAAAGACCATGACCGTGGCCCAGCAGCTCTACGAGGGGATCGAGCTGGGTCCCGGCGAGCTCGTCGGCCTGATCACCTACATGCGGACCGACTCGACCCGGATCGCTGACGACGCGGCCAAGGAAGCCATCGCCCTCGTCCGGGAACGCTTCGGGGACGACTACGCCATCCCCAAGCCCCGGGCCTTTAAGAACCGGAAAAAGGC
>CAYNGG010000067.1:0-2869 GCA_964396575.1 uncultured Desulfobacteraceae bacterium
CAACCTGACCCTTATACCCCCGCTGCCATGGACTGTCAAGATGTTTTTTCAAAAAATCGGCATCGCCCCCTCAATGCTGCTTCAGCCCTCGGAGGAATATCTCAAAAGCCAGCGTAAGGGTCTGTCGAAGGTAGTCTTTCCGCTCGTCGATGATCTTTTTGCTCGACTCCCAGAGCACCACTCCGGAAAACAGAGCCCAGAAGATGTCCGCCAGGGCCACCGGATGCCGGTCGATGAGCTCCCCCTCCTTGATGCCCTCCTCGAATATGGCGGCAATCAACCCCAGTGCCTCGCGTGAAAGCCCCTTGATCTCGTCCAGCAGCTCATCGGACAGGTTCCTCAGCGTCTCACTGGATTGAAGGTGAAACATGTTGATAATGACCAAAGGATCGAACTCGTAAACCTCGAACATCGCCTCGGTCAACGCTTCGGTCTTCTGGCCGATATCCATCCCGGTCGCATTCTGGACCTGATTCAGCCGGATGATCAGGTATTGCAGAATCCGCAGCGACAGCGATGCGTAGAGCTCATCTTTGTTCTTGAAATAAAGGTAGAGCGTCCCCGGACTCAGCTCCGCTTCCTTGGCGATGTCCTCCATGGTTGACCGGGTAAACCCTTTATCGGAAAAAACCCGCTTGGCCGCCACGATGATCTGCTGCCGCCTCCGTTCCCGCTCCCGTTCTTTTCGTTCCTGAATTCCCATAGTGTCCCGTGATCTGAATCCGGTTTATATAAATGAATTTAATTTATATTTTATTTATCATTTGGTCAAGGATTTTTTCAACGACCCCTTTCCGCTCTTTCCCATACCTATTATATTATGCCCATGATCAAGACAGGTCTCCACATCTCTACCGCCTCCACTCGATCCAACGGCTTAGGTGCCACTATGACCGAACCCCTCGAACAGCATCAGACCGACATCATACTCAACAGCATTGCCGACGGCGTGTTCACGGTTGACCTGACCTGGCGGATCACATCCTTTAACCGAGCGGCCGAACGGATCACCGGGATTCCGAGGGCCGAAGCCGTTGGCCGCTACTGCTGGGAGGTTTTCAAGGCCAGCATCTGTGAGGCGTCGTGCAGCCTTCGTCAGACCCTCCAAACCGGGGACAACCAGGTTCAAGACGCCCTGTTCATCGTCAACGCCCAGGGCGACCGGGTCCCGGTCAGCATCTCCACGGCCCTTTTGGAAGATGCCGACGGGCGGGTGATCGGCGGGGTGGAGACCTTCCGGGACCTGAGCGTGATCGAGGCTCTCCGAAAAGAGCTCTCCGAAAAATGCTCGTTCCAGGACATTATCAGTAAAAACCGGGAGATGCACCGCCTATTCGGAATGGTCGAGCTGGTTGCCGATCACGACGCCACCGTCTTGATAGAAGGGGAAAGCGGCACCGGCAAGGAGCTGTTCGCCCGGGCCATCCACACACTCAGCCACCGCTCCGGGAGTCCTCTGGTTACCGTCAACTGCGGTGCCATCCCGGACACGTTGCTCGAATCGGAGCTCTTCGGCTACCGGGCCGGTGCCTTTACCGACGCCCGCCGGGACAAACCCGGCCGACTGGCTCGGGCGGCCGGGGGAACCCTCTTTCTCGACGAGATCGGCGACGTCTCCCCCATGCTCCAGGTCCGCCTGCTCCGTCTTCTTCAGGAAAAGACCTACGAGCCCCTCGGAAGCCAGGGGCCCGAAACGGCGGATGTCCGGATCGTCGCCGCCACTAACCGAAACCTCGCCGACATGGTCCGGGACGGCCGATTCCGGCAGGACCTCTACTATCGGCTCAACGTGGTCCGCCTTCCGCTGCCCCCCCTGCGGGCGCGCAAGGAGGATATTCCGGCCCTGTCAGAACACTTTATCCGCCGATTCAACCGCCTCAACCGGCGCGAGATCCCCGGTCTCGCACCGGATGCCCTCCCTCTGCTCATGGCCCACGACTACCCCGGCAATATCCGGGAGCTGGAGAACATCATCGAGTTTGCCTGTATCGTCTGCCGGGGAGCGACAGTGGGAGCGTCTCATTTGCCGGAGTACCTCCGGAATCCCGAATCAGTGGAAGAGCCTCTGTCCGGCGTGACCTCACCCTCCGCCAACACCATGCTTTTCCGGGAGGCTGAAGCCCAACGAATCCTTTCCGCTCTGAGGCGGAACCAGGGACATCGAGCCCGAACGGCCCGGCAACTGGGCATTCATCCATCCACCCTCTGGCGCAAGATCAAAGCCCTCGGGCTGACGCCTCCCGATGCCGACGGCCGGTCATGTCGATAATAGCCCAACCATTGCAAATCTGCAAAGATTAGCCATGGAATGTGCAACGATGCAATTCTTTCGATTCCAGCCCAATCGCCCGGGATCACCTAAGAGCCTGGCCATAAACCATTTCTTAGCTTTTCACCAAAACGGCACGATATGTGCTTATTCGCATAATGGCGGTCAGATGATGTCCGTTTTCAACCTCCTCCGTGGACCGTCTCCCCCGATCGTCGGGGGAGACGGGTCCAATATCGGACGTAGCCCATGCGGATTGCCATTCCCATCTGGGAGGGTCGGATCTCCCCGCTCCTCGACACCGCGGCCCGGTTGCGGGTGATGGACGCCGAGCGTCCTTCATCATCCTGGGCCGTGGACTTGGTCAATCAGGAGATCATTCGTCGTATTGGACGGATCCGCGAGGAGCGGATTGATGTGCTCATCTGCGGCGCGGTTTCCCGCGCCTTCAAGGAAATGCTGTCAGGATCGGGCATTGAGGTGATCTCGGGCATATCCGGCACGGTGGACGCGGTTGTTTCCGCCTATCTTAACGGCGAGCTGCTCCAGCCCCGATTCCTGATGCCCGGGGTTTCGATGGACCGGGGCAGCCTTTCATGA
>CAYNGG010000067.1:2969-13058 GCA_964396575.1 uncultured Desulfobacteraceae bacterium
AAGGAGATGATCGATGGAAAATGTTGCAATTGTCGGTTGTGGTGCTTACATGGACAGCGGATACGGATGTCCCGGGGAATGGCGATGCCTTAAAGCCGCCGCCATGGGGGACGGCAACTTCGACGCCCCCGCCCGGGTGGTCGCCTTTGTCAAATGCGAATGTCCCGGCCGCTCAGTGGCCCCGAACGTGGGCATGGCCGCCAAGCTGTCGGAGATGGAGCCGGATGCCATCTACCTGAGCTCCTGTCTGGTCAACGCCAAGCCGGGATGCCCGTACACGAGCGCCGATGAGATCGCCGCCGTGCTTGAAAATAAGACCGGGGTCCGGGTCATCCAGGGAACCCACGACTATCACTGACCCTGTACCCCTAATCCGGCCGGTGTTCAGACCCGGCCGGTGGGAGCTAATATATGATCATCAGCATCGCCAGCGGTAAAGGGGGCACCGGCAAGACCACCATTGCCACCAACCTGGCCACCGTTCTCGGCCCCCGGGCCCAGCTCCTTGACTGCGACGTGGAGCAGCCCAACGCCCATCTGTTCATTCAACCGGATTTTTTCCGATCGGAGCCGGTCCACACGCCTGTTCCCGAGGTGGACCCGGACCGATGCACCGGCTGCGGAGAATGCGAGGCCATCTGCCAATTCAAAGCCATCGTGGTGGTGGGGGGTAAGATCATGACCTTCCCCGAGCTGTGTCACTCCTGCGGGGGCTGTTTCGCCGTCTGTCCGGAGGACGCCATCACCGAGACCGGCCGGGAGCTGGGCACCATCGAGGCGGGAACACGAGACGGCCTGCTCCTCGTTTACGGCCGATCCCGGGTGGGGGAGGCCATGTCCCCTCCGCTGATCCGCCGGGTCCGGGCCGAGGGCGAGCCGGACCGGATCACCATCATCGACGCCCCTCCGGGCACCTCGTGCCCGGTGATCGCCGCCATGAAAGGAGCCGATTTCGTGCTCCTGGTCACCGAGCCCACCCCTTTTGGCTTGAACGACCTCGAGCTGGCGGCCGGGGCGGTCAAAGTGCTGGGGATTCCCGCCGGCCTGGCCATCAACCGGTCCGACATCGGAGATGACCGGGTCAAGGACTACGCCACATCGGTCGGTCTGCCGGTGCTGCTGGAGCTGCCTTTTGACCGGCGGGTGGCTGAGGCCTATTCCCGGGGAGAGCTGCTGGTCACGGCCATCGACGGCATGAAAGAGCGGTTTGAAGGACTTTATGCCGACATCGAGGCCATTGTCGCAAGGAGGCGGGCATCATGAAAGAGCTTATCGTCATCAGCGGCAAGGGCGGCACCGGCAAGACATCCCTGCTGGCTGCCTTCGCTTCCCTCGCCGGGGACAAGGTCCTCTGCGACGCGGATGTGGACGCGGCCGACCTCCATCTGATCCTGTCTCCGGAGGTCCGGGAGACCCATGACTTCCAGAGCGGTCACACGGCGGTCATCCGGCCGGAGGCCTGTACCGAATGCGGGGTCTGCCGGGAGATGTGCCGATTCGACGCCATCAGCCCCGATTTTACAGTGGACCCCATTGCCTGCGAGGGCTGCGGGGTCTGCGTCCACTTCTGCCCGGAGAACGCAGTGGACTTTCCGCTGTCCACCTGCGGCCAGTGGTTCCGGTCGGACACCCGGTTTGGCCCGCTGCTCCACGCCCGGCTCGGGATTGCCGAGGAAAACTCCGGACGGCTGGTCACCCTGGTCCGGAAAGAGGCCCAGTCCATGGCCGAGTCGTCGGGGGCACCGCTTATCCTTACCGACGGCCCGCCAGGCGTGGGGTGCCCGGTCATCGCCTCCATTGGCGGAGCGTCGGCGGTCCTGATCGTGACCGAGCCGACCGTTTCCGGACGGCACGACATGGAGCGGGTGGCTGAGCTGGCCGATCATTTCCGGGTCCCGGCCATGCTCTGCGTCAACAAGCATGACCTGAACCCGGAGGCCACCGCGACCATTGAAGCCTACGCCCGGGACCACAAGGTCCACGTTCTCCCCGCCGTGCCCTTTGACCCGGATTTCACCCGGTCCATGGTGGCCGGTTTGACGCTGTTCGAGTATCGCCCTGACGCTCCGTCGGCCGAGGCGGTCCGGAAAGTCTGGGCGGCGGTCTCCGACCGGCTGTCACTCTGATTCCGCCGACCGGAGTCGGCGGGTGGGACCGGCCGGGTTAGACCTCCGAGGTTTTCAAAGATTTGGAAATTTCGGAGGTCTCTAAATTCGGAGCTCCGTTGCATCCCGCCGCCGATGTGGTTATGGTAGGGTATCTGCTCCTCACCGAAAGGAGGATACCCATGGCACCCAATCGGCTCATCAACGAGCAAAGCCCCTACCTGATTCAACACGCCCACAACCCGGTGGACTGGCATCCCTGGTCCGAAGCCGCGTTCGAGCGGGCTCGGGCCGAGGACCGGCCCATTTTTTTGTCCATCGGATACGCCACCTGCCACTGGTGTCACGTCATGGAACGGGAGTCCTTTGAAGACCCCGAGACCGCCCGGCATCTCAACGAGACCTTCATCTGCATCAAGGTCGATCGGGAGGAGCGCCCGGACGTGGACGCCGTTTACATGGCCGCCTGCCAGATGCTGACCGGGAGCGGCGGATGGCCCCTGACGATTTTCATGACCCCGGACCGCCGACCGTTTTTCGCCGGCACCTATATCCCCAGCCGCGGCCGGTTCAACCGACCGGGGCTCATCGACCTGTGTACCCAGGTCCGTCGGATCTGGGCCGAGGACCGGGACAAGCTCCTCGATTCGGCCGGCCGGATCGCCGGCCATATCGGCCAGGCCTTTGCCTTTTCCGCCGGCGAAGGGCTGGGGGCCGAGGTCCTGGACGCGGCTCATGACCAGATGGCCAAGGGCTTCGATCCGGAGCACGGCGGGTTCGGGCCGCCGCCCAAGTTCCCCACCCCCCATCGGCTCCGGTTTCTTCTCCGGGAACACCGCCGCACCGGCTCACCGGCGGCCCTGGACATGGTCCGCCAGACCCTGTCCGCCATGCGCCGGGGCGGGATCTGGGATCACCTGGGATTCGGCTTTCACCGGTATTCCACCGATCGACAATGGCTGCTGCCCCACTTCGAAAAGATGCTCTACGATCAGGCTCTGATGGCCGAGGCCTGCCTGGACGCCTTCGGGATCACCGGAGATCCCGCCTTTGCCCGGATCGCCGATGAGATTTTCACCTATGTGCGCCGGGACATGACGGCGGAAAGCGGCGCGTTTTTCGCCGCCGAGGACGCCGACAGCGAGGGGGTGGAGGGGAAGTTCTACGTCTGGACCATCGACGAGGTTCGGGCGGTCCTGGGCCCCGAGGAGAGCGCGTTCTGGGAGCCGATCTTCAACATCCGGCCCGACGGCAATTTCACCGATGAAGCGACCGGGCACCGGACCGGGGCCAATATATTCCACCTCACAGCTTCCTTAGAGGACTGGGCCCTTCGTCTGGAAACGCCCATTGAGGAGCTCCGGGAGCGCTGGGCGTCGGCCCGGGAGGCCCTGTTCGCGGCACGGGAGGAGCGGGTCCGCCCCCTGCTCGACGACAAAGTCCTCACCGACTGGAACGGAATGATGATCTCCGCCATGGCCTACGGGGGGCGGCTCCTCGGCCGCCCCGACCTCGCCGAAGCGGCCGGGCGGGCGGCCCGGTTTATCCTGACGACCCTTTCGCCGGCACCGAACCGGCTGCTTCACCGGTACCGGGGCGGCGAGGCCGGGATCGACGCCACCGCCGACGATTACGCCTACTTCATCCGGGGGCTTCTGGCGCTCTACGGGGCCGACTTCGACCCGGCCCACATCGAGGCCGCCCGGGCCCTGGCCGAGCGGATGATGGCCGACTTCTGGGACCCGGACGCCGGGGGCTTTTATTTAACCGCCTCGGGAACGGAGGAGCTCCCGGTCCGGCCCAAGGAGCTTTACGACGGAGCCATCCCCTCAGCCAACACCGTGATGCTCGTCAACCTCATCCGACTGTCCCGTCTCACCGGCGAGGCGGCCTGGGAGGCCCGGGCCGACGAGCTGATCCGGGCTTTCTCCGGCTCGGTGAAATCCCACCCGTCAGCCTATCCCGAGCTCCTTCGGGGAGTGGACCTCAGCCTGACCCCGAGCCGGGAGGTGGTGATCGCCGGGGACCCGGCCGACGAGGCGGTCCAGGCGATGATAGAGGTCGCCGTCGCGGCTCCCGACACCACCGTCATGCTCCGGACCCCGGAGAACGCCGCCGCGTTGGCCCGGATCGCTCCCTTTACCGAGGCCCTGGTCCCGCCGGATGGCCAGGCCACGGCCTTTGTCTGCACCGGGTTTTCCTGTGACCGCCCCGTCACTACGCCCGATGCCCTTCGAAACCGGCTGTTCCCATCGACGCCGCCCCACACGGAGGACCGATCATGATCCCAAATATCACCGACCTGACCCCCGACGCCCTGAACCGATACATCGAGACCCATCGGGAGCCCGATTATCAGCTCGTCGATGTCCGTCAACCCGGCGAGTACACCGGGGCCCACATCCCCGGCGCAAACTTGCTCCCCCTGCCGGAGCTGGAAAAAAAGCTGTCCGACCTCCCCGGAGACCGGGACCTGATCTTTTACTGCCACTCCGGGGCCCGGTCCCGAGCCGCGGCCACCCTTGCCGCCGACGGCCAGGTAACCGCCGGCCAGGTTTACAATCTCGTCGGCGGGATCTCGGCCTGGGAGGGGAATATCCTAATCGACGCCCCCCGGCTTGCCGTCTTCGAGGGGGCGACGACGCCGGCGGACACGCTCCGGCTGGCCATGGACCTCGAAAAGGGCGCGCTCCGGTTTTACGCTCATCTGAGCGAGGCGCTGGAGGACAGCCCCGTTGCCGAGACGGTCGGGCGGCTGGGGCAAGCCGAGCGGGCCCACGCCCGGACCGTTTACGGCTTTTGGAAGGATCTGGTCGAGGCTCCCGAAGACTTTGAAAGCCTTTTCGAGGCGTTGCCCGGTGAAATCTTAGAGGGGGGAACCCGGCTGGCCGAGGCCCTCGGCGACATCGGCGGGGGCCGGCAAAGTTGCGTTCGGTACCTGGAGATGGCCCTGGAAATCGAGCTGACCGCATTTGACCTTTACCGGACCATGGCGGACCGGAGCGATGACGCCGGGGAGCGCGATGCCTTTTTCACGTTGGCCCAGGCCGAAAAGGCCCACATGCGGACCATCATCGCGGCCATCCCCCGCTGCCCCTGACGGGCCGGCCGCCGGTCCGCGAAAATCCTTTGACTGACGGACCCATTTCCAGTATGCTTTATCGTTTGGAAGCCGTCGGCATGCGCCGACCCGATCGTTTCCCGATAAGCGGCACCTCCCATGCTCCAGATTTTCAAGAATTGGTCAAGCCGGTATTTTTCAGACCCCCAGCTTATCATTCTGGGGCTGTTTCTTCTTTTCGGCTTTTTCCTGGTTTACATCTTCGGGAATCTGCTGGCCCCGGTATTCGCCAGCATCGTCATCGCCTACCTCCTGGAAGGCATGGTGGTCAAGCTCCAGCGGTTTCGGGTGCCCCGGATAGCATCGGTGATCGTGGTCTTTCTGATCTTCATGGCCTTTATGGTGGCGTTGATCATCGGCCTTCTCCCCATGCTCTCCCGCCAGATCGCCCAGCTCTACCAGGAGCTGCCCTCGATGATTGGGAGGGGGCAAAAGGAGCTGATGCAGCTTCCCCAGAAATACCCGGAGCTCATCTCCGAGGCCCAGATCAAGGAGATCATCAACTATATCGGCACGGAGCTGACCAAGATGGGCCAGCAGGTCCTGTTCCTCTCGCTGGCCTCCGTCCGGGGGTTCATCTCGATTTTAATCTACCTGATCCTGGTGCCGTTGATGGTCTTCTTTTTCTTGAAGGATAAGACGCTGATTATCAATTGGATCCGGGGATTTCTGCCTGAGGATCGGCGGCTGGCCACCGAGGTCTGGATGGATGTCAACCTCCAGGTAGCCAATTATGTGCGGGGGAAAATCTGGGAAATCCTCATCGTCTGGGGGGTTAGCTACGTCACCTTCAAGGTCCTGGGACTCCACTTCACCGTCCTGATCTCGCTCTTCGTGGCCCTCTCAGTCCTCATCCCCTACATCGGGGCGACGGTCATGTACATCCCGGTGATGCTCATCGCCTATTTCCAGTGGGGGATCGACAACCACCTCGCCTACGTCTTCATCGCCTACAGTGTCATCCAGATGCTGGACGGCAATCTCCTCGTCCCCCTGCTCCTGTCCGAGGTGGTCAATCTCCATCCGGTGGCCATCATCGTGGCGGTGCTCCTCTTCGGCGGGATGTGGGGGGTCTGGGGCCTCTTTTTCGCCATCCCCCTGGCGACCCTCTTCCACTCCGTGGTCAAGGTCTGGTTCACCCACCACACCCGGCATCGGCGCACCGACTCCTCTAAAAGGCTTCCCGCCGCCGAGTAAAACCGCATACCGGCCGCATCCTGACCCCATCAGCCGGATCGGCTTTCTCCCTATCGGTCGCCTCGGAGACGGTCGGGCTCGAAATCGAGGGTGGCGAAGTGGTCGTCCAGGGTTTCGGCCCGGCGAATCCGCTCCACCGTGCCGTCTTCCCGAAGCAGAAGCTCCTGGGGCCGGAGCCGCCCGTTGTAATTAAAACCCATGGCATGGCCGTGAGCCCCGGTATCGTGGATGATCAGGAGGTCGCCGTCGGCCACGGGCGGCAGGGGACGCTGGATGGCGAACTTGTCGTTGTTCTCGCACAGCGGTCCCACCACATCGACGGGACGGGTGGGGGCGTCGGGGTCGGCGCCATGGACGGTGATGTGATGATAAGCGCCGTACATCCCGGGGCGCATCAGGGCGGCCATGGAAGCGTCCACGCCGATGTAGGTCCGGTAGATGTCCTTCCGGTTGATGGCCCGGACCACCAGGACCCCGTGGGGACCGGTCATGTAGCGGCCGCTTTCGAGATAGAGCTTCGGAACCTGACCGGTCTCGTTTCCGAAATCGGTAAAGCAGCCGGCGATCTCCGCTCCCATGGCCGTCAAATCGAGGGGCGGATCGTCGGGCCGATAGGGAATTCCCAGCCCCCCGCCGATGTTGATCATCTCAAAAACGATCCCCAGCTCCCCCCCGATCCATCGGGCCAGGTCAAGGAGCATCTCGGCGGTCCCAACCATATACCGGTGGTTCCGCTCATTGGAGGCGAGCATACTGTGGAGCCCGAAGCGGGTCGCCCCCCGGTCCCGGGCCGCCCGATAGGCGCCGAGGATCTGCTCATGCGAGACCCCGTATTTCGACTCCACCGGATTGCCGATGATCTCGTTGCCGGTCCGGCGGGGTCCGGGATTATACCGAAAGCAGATCAGCGACGGCATGGCTGGAACCTTGGGGATCAGGGTGATGTCGTCGAGGTTGATGATGCTTCCCCCGTCAGCCAGGGCGACGGCAAACTCCTCGGCGCTGGTGTTGTTGGAGGTGAACATCAGATCATCGCCCCGGGCCCCCACCCGCCGGGCCAGGACCAGCTCGGCGATGGAGCTGCAATCAAACCCGAACCCCATCGACCGCATGATCGACAGGATCGCCGGGTTCGGGAGGGCCTTGACCGCGTAATACTCCCGGAACCCGGGCAGGCCGGCAAAGGCGCGGTTGAGCGCCCTGCCGGTCTCCCGAATCCCGGCCTCGTCGTAAATGTGAAACGGCGTGCCGAAATGCTCGGCGACAGCTTCCAGGATGGGGGACAGGCGCTCCGAAAACGCTTGGGACATGGGCATGGCGTCGGTCTCCTTTTCGATCAGGCGAGGGCCGACCGGATTCGGGTCATGGCCTCTGAAACATTGGCGGCGGTGTTGAAGGCGCTGATGCGGATGAAACCTTCCCCGCATCGGCCGAAGCCGGTCCCCGGCGTGCAAACGACGCCGGCCCGATCCAGAAGCCGGTCAAAAAAAGCCCAGGAATCGGTTTTCCCGTCAACCCAGACATAGGGTGAATTCTCCCCGCCGACGCAGTCAAAGCCCAGGGCGGTCATCTCCCGGCGGATCCGCTCGGCGTTTTCGAGGTACCCGTTGATCAGGGATCGGGTCTGAGCCTGCCCGGCCTCGCCGTAAACCGCCTCGGCCGCCCGCTGGACCGGATAGGCGACCCCGTTGAACTTGGTGGAGTGGCGACGGCCCCAGAGCGCCCGGACCGAATGGGCGTTCCCTGCCCGGTCATAGGCGGTGCAGTCCGACGGCACCACCGTAAAGGCGCACCGGGTGCCGGTAAACCCGGCGGTCTTGGAAAAGCTCCGGAACTCGATGGCCACCTTCCGGGCTCCCTCGATCTCATAAATGGAATGGGGCAAATCCGGGTCCCGGATAAAAGCCTCGTAGGCGGCGTCGAACAGGATAAGGGCTTTCTGGTCCCGGGCGTAATCAACCCATTGGGCCAACTGATCCCGGCGGATGACGGCACCGGTGGGGTTGTTGGGAAAGCACAGATAGATGAGATCCACCGGGGCGTCCGGCGGCGAGGGCACAAACCCGTTATCCCGATCGCCCTCCAGGTAAACGAGCCCCTCGAAACGACCATCGACAAAGTGGCCGGTGCGGCCGGCCATGACGTTGGTGTCCAGATAAACCGGATAGACCGGATCGGGGATGGCCACCCGAATGTCGGTGGCGAAGATCTCCTGGATGTTGCCGGTGTCGCACTTGGCCCCGTCACTGATGAAAATCTCGTCGGCCGAAATCCCGGCCCCCCGTGCCTGAAAATCCCGCTCCGCGATGATCTCCCGGAGAAACGGGTACCCCTGCTCGGGGCCGTAGCCCCGGAAGGTGGCTCCGTCGGCCATCTCGTCGATGGCCCGGTGGAGAGCCTCGACACAGGCGGGAGGCAACGGCTGGGTTACGTCGCCGATGCCGAGCTTGATGATCTCCCGGTCCGGATGGGCTTCCTGGAAGGCCGCCACCCGCCTGGCGATGTCCGAAAAGAGATATGAGGCCTGGAGCTTGGTGTAGTGCTCGTTGATCCTGATCATGGGCTCCTCTTTGATCCAAGGCCGAAATCGGCCGGTCCGTCTTCGGTTTTCCTCCACTATCCGCCGCCGGACCCCATCGTTGGATGGCGGCGGCAACCGCCCCTCCCCATATCAAAGGCGGCGCGGAATGTCACGGGGCTTTGTGAGCCCCCATCCATAAATAGCCAATTTGCCCGATATCCAGGTTGCCCGGCAAGGGCCACCGGCCGATCGCCCCCACGGAATATCAAATAGATCTCACGCCGATGGCCTGATAAACTTTTTCGGGCGCCTCCATTTCAACCCAATCTTCTGATTTATAGATGGATACTTGCGAGAAAAGCCCAATGGAATGGAGGCCGCTTCAGTTATTGCGGATAGCCGTCTCCGGCTATATGCCATGGGTCGCATAATTATCCGCGTCGGCTTTTCCTTTACACAGCATCACAAGGCGGTCATATAGACCGTGCCGCCCAAAAGGGATAAGCCGCCAGTGTCATGCCCAGTGAAAGGCAATTCGGTCTTTGCGTGGAAGTCTTTGGAGTATATCCAGCCCCTCTTTCCGGAGCATCTCTAATTTACGAGGCACGGTGAACCAGGTCTTCAAGAGAATGAATTGATGACAACGCTCTTTTCAAGGTTGACTTCCAGCCGGAGACGGTGCTAAATAATTTCCGTCATCAATCACATCACTCGTTTCGCGGCTTCATCCCCGTGGACGTTGATGACAAAAAAATCCATGTACCATCGATTCTTGTTTATCGCCATGAGCTTGAGACATCCCGCTTCAGCGGGGCGGCTCCCTCCCTTGGGAAGCGCTACTGAATCCGCAACCATGTGACGGATCAAAAACGATATATAAACCCATTTATAATATTGATACATTCTCTTTTATTATCTATTAATGCTTTATGAGCAACGGATGTGATTTTGAGTGGGACTGCAAAAAGGACAAGCAAAACCAGAGAAAACATGGGATTCCTTTCGCTCTGGCACAGCTTGCTTTTCTGGATTCTGATCGTGTCATCCTTGAAGACCTTGAACACAGTGAAGATGAAAAACGGTTTTACTGCCTTGGCAGGGTCTCCGACGGAATAATGACGGTTCGGTTTACCTACAGGAAGAAC
>CAYNGG010000068.1:0-1555 GCA_964396575.1 uncultured Desulfobacteraceae bacterium
GGGGGCCGGCATGTTGACCCCGGCATTGATCAGCATAAGCGTCTGCCTCGCTTTTCTCGGTGCCAAGCGTGTGTAAAGCACGGCCCTTTAGGGAAGGGGGGTTAGGTTTGACGGCGCCATGGCTGCTACGATTATTTGCCAACAGTATCATGAATGAATCGGCGGGGGGATGCCCTCGCCTCAATCTTTGTCGGGGGATGGCCCCGGCAACGGGGGACCCATGGAAAACGACATCAAGGATATCGAGCTGGCCGAGGCGGGCGCCCGTCGGATCGGGTGGGCGGCCCAGAGTATGCCGGTCCTGCGCCGGATAAAGGAACGATTCGCCGAGCAACAGCCCCTCGCCGGAGTGGTGGTGGGAGCCTGTCTCCACGTCACCACCGAGACGGCTTCGCTGATGCAGACCCTGAAAGCGGGCGGCGCATCGGTTTATCTCTGCGCGTCCAACCCCTTGAGCACTCAGGATGACGTGGCCGCCTCCCTGGTGGCCCACGACGGCATCCCGGTCTTTGCCATCAAGGGCGAGGATCACAAGACCTACTACAGCCACATCAACGCGGTCCTTGACGCCGGGCCGCACTACACCATGGACGACGGCGCCGATCTGGTTTCGACGCTTCATTCGGAACGGGCCGACCTGGTCGCCGGGGTCCGGGGCGGGACCGAGGAGACCACCACCGGGATCATCCGGCTCAAGAGCATGGCGGCTGACGGCGCCCTGAAGTATCCCATCATCGCGGTGAACGACGCCCGGACCAAGCACTTCTTCGATAACCGGTACGGCACCGGCCAGAGCACGATCGACGGGATCATCCGGGCCACCAACCGGCTGATCGCCGGGTCCCGGTTCGTGGTCTGCGGCTACGGCTGGTGTGGCCGGGGGCTGGCCATGCGGGCCCGGGGCATGGGCGCCAATGTCCTGATCACCGAAGTCGAGCCCACGGCGGCCCTCGAGGCGGTCATGGACGGGTTCACGGTGATGCCCATGGCCGATGCCGCCCCCATCGGCGATATCTTCTGCACGGTCACCGGCAACATCAACGTGATCCGGCGGGAGCATTTCGAGGCCATGAAGGACGGGGCCATCGTCTGCAATTCGGGGCACTTCAACGTGGAAATCGACCTCGAGAGCCTGGCGGAGATGGCCGAGTCCCGGCGGGAGATCCGGCCCTTCGTGGAGGAGCATCGCCTCCCCGATGGAAGGCGGATCAACGTCCTGGGCGAAGGCCGCCTCATCAACCTGGCGGCGGCCGAAGGCCACCCTTCCAGCGTCATGGACATGAGCTTCGCCAACCAGTCCCTGGCCATCGAGTACCTGACCGCTCACGCGGGCGAGCTGTCCAATGCGGTTTACCCCGTTCCCGACGAGATCGACCGGCGGATCGCCACTGAAAAGCTCGCCGCCATGGGTGTGGCCATCGACGTCCTCACCGACGAGCAGGAGCGGTACCTGGCTTCCTGGACCATGGGAACCTGAGGCAATCCCCGGAAATTAGCGTGGCGGCGGCATCCCGCCGCCGGAATTAGCGTGGCGGCGGCATCCCGCCGCCGGAAT
>CAYNGG010000068.1:1655-5258 GCA_964396575.1 uncultured Desulfobacteraceae bacterium
AATGGGTAGGGGCGGTTCGAACCGCCCCTACTTATTTTATTTGGTGGTCATCACAAAGGCCCCGTCCCAGCTCGATGCGGGCGGGGTTTCCCGGAATGCCTCGCAGCGGGCCAACAGGGTCCGGGCCGGCCCATCGTCGGGCCGAAGGTTCAGGACTTGCCCGAAGGCTTCGACCGCCCCGTCCCAATCCTGAGCCCGATAAGCGGCTAATCCCATCTCGTAGGCCGACACCACCTCGCGGATGGTCGGGGCGACTTCGGCGTCCCAACCCATCAGCTCATAAACCCGGATGGGCTCTTTTTTCCCCAGAAGCTGAATCTGGTCCACCTCCCGGACCAGAAAGCCCTCCCCGGCCTCCCGGCGGGTCCGCTCCCCGATCAGAGAATAGGTGCCGTAGATTTTATTGACTCCTTCGAGCCGGGCGGCGGTGTTGACCGTATCGCCCATCATGGTGTAGTCCATCCGGTTTTTCGATCCCATGTTCCCCACCACCGCCGGACCGGTGTAAAGGCCGATCCGCATTTTCAGCTCCGGCTTCCCGGCCTCCCGCCAGACCCGGCGCATTTCAGACAGCCGGACCTGCATCTTGACGCCGGCCTCGCAGGCCGCCCGGGCCTGATTGGGCAGCTCGTTGGGAGCCCCGAAAAAGGCGATGATCGCGTCGCCCTCGAACTTGTCCACGGTCCCCTTGTGGCGGAGGATCATGTCGGTCATCTCCGTCAGAAGCTCGTTGAGGAGCTCCACCAGCTCCCGGGGCTCAAGCTTCTCGGAGATGCTGGTAAACCCTTGAATATCCGAGAAAAACGCCGTGATCACCCGCTCTTCTCCCCCCAGGACCAGGGTTTCCGGGGAGTCGATCACCTGCTGAACCACCGAGGGCGCCAGGTAAGTCGAAAAGGCGTCCCGGATAAACCGCTTCTGTCTCGACTCCACCACATACCGATAGACCGTGATCCCGAGGTAGAGGACGAGAATCACCGAGAGGGGATAGACCAGGTTGATCACCAGCTCCTGAGCTGAAAAGAGATACTGGGCCAGGGCGATATATCCCCCGAAGACGATCAGGCCGGCCAGGGACCCGGCCACCACCCCGGTCCGGGGCAGGGTGATCCCCAGGATGATCCCGGCGACGATGATCCCGGCAATGTCCAGAAAGGCCAGCCAGGCCGGCTGCCGGAGAAAGTCGCCGGACAGAACGGTGTCGATGACGTTGGCGTGGATCTCGAGCCCCGGAAAGACGCTGCCGAACGGGGTGACCCGAAGGTCGTAGATCCCCACGGCCGTCGCCCCCACCAGGACGATCTTGTCCCGAAATTCCTCGGCCGGAACCCGGTCGTTGAGGATGTCGGTGACGGAAATGTGAGGAAAGGTCCGCTCCGGCCCCCGGTAGTTGATCAGCATCCGGCCGTATTCGTCCACCGGGATGGGCCGGTCTCCGATCCGGATTGATTCCACTCCGTACTCGGCGATGGTCGCCGACAAGGGGGCTCCGTAATAAGCCCGGATCGCCGCCAGGGAGAGCGGCGCGTAAAGGGCCTCGTCAAACCGGATGATGGCCCCCATCCACCGGACCGCCCCGTCCGGGTCGGGCAGCATGTTGAAAAACCCGCCATGGCGGGCGGCATCGGCGATGATCCCGATGTTGGACTGGGGGTAGAAGGCCTCGACCAGAGGAACATCCTGGGCGGCCGCCGAGGTGTATCGCTCAAAGCTGTACTTGGCGTCCCGGACCCGCTCGGCGTGGGCCGCGATCTCCGCCGGAGTGACGTGGCGGGTGTCCTCGATGTCCATGTGAAAGAAGTACCCGAGCACCACCTCGGCCGGGCTGTCGGCAATGGCGTCGGCCAGGAGCCGGTCGTTGTCCGATGCCGTCCGGAGGGTCTCCAGCAGCTCGGCCTCGCCGGAAAGCCGGTCCTTTATCGCGTCCAGGGCCCGGAGCATCTGCAAGTGGGTTTCATCGGTCTCCAGAAATCCCACGTCAAAGGCGATCACCCGGGCGCCGGCCTCGGAGAGCTTCCGGGTCAGAGTGGCCATCCTGGAGCGGGGCCAGACCCATTTGCCCTCCCGGGCGATGCTCTTTTCGTCGATGGTCGCCAGGACCACATCGGGGCGGGGCTGGACGGGACCTCGAGTCGTAAACCGGAGGTCAACCGTTTTCAGCTCCATCAGGTCGAGAAAGGGCACGCCGGCCAGCCGGGCGGCAATCCCGAGGATCACGACAACGGTGGTGATGATGGCGGGGTTCAGGCGGATTCGGGGTTTCATGGGCTCCCTCCTTGGCGGATGGTGGGGCGGACGGGGCATCGACTATCGGAATAGGCTCAGTGACTCAAATAATAGATTATAGCAAAGACACCGCCGTGATGCACGTTGAAAAACAGGACCCGAACTGAACGGCGCCCATCCGCCTGAGCTCACCGGGATGGCTGAACCGGCCGCCGGACCTGGACGAAGGGCGATTTTTCCGCCTTGCCGGCACGAGCGCTTCGTGTTAGGCTCCATAAGATTACGGCAATGCCGTATCCATAAATACCAGAATGCCTACCCTGCACTGCACCCTTTCCGCACCTTGGTATCATCAACCCTATTGATTCCGCAATGGCATAGGGAATAGTTATGATAAAAGCCATAATCAAGCATAACGTATTGAATGAAATTCAAATAATTTCCGAACGAGCTGCATTTCCATTCCAATCGCCATATTTGGTGACGGAATGAACGGCTGCCGAGCCGGGGCCAAAGCGGCGATCCGGCGTGTCAGTTTTTGTCATTATGGGTTTTTTTGGGGTTCGTGTGCGGTGTTTTTGGATTCATTACCGTGGACAACTGACGACATGAGCTCTTTATGAAAATGGGCACGCATTTTGCTAAGACATCAGGCAAGCGGGTTTCGCTGGCTTTGGACCGTGAATGAGACAGGATGTAAACCATAAAGGGGTGTGTGATATGAGACGGAGATCGGGTCGAGACGGACGGGCGCCGCGATGGACGGCAATCCTTGCCGGAATCGTTTTGATGATCGGCATGAGCGGAGTTTCCGCTCAAGCGGACCTGAATGTGAGCTGGACGGCGGAGCCCGGTGGCTTGACCATCGGCGAGGAGGGCACGTGGACGCTCACCGTGACGAACACCGAACCGACCGAGGTCACGGGGGCGACGATCACCGTCTCGGACCTTCCGGAGCTCTTTACTCTGACCGATGTTGGGGGCGGCACCCATAACGCCGGGGCCAAAACCCTGACCTGGAGCGGCCAGACCATTCCGGGGAGCGGGTCGGCGAGCTATACCTTCAGTCAGCAGCCCGACTGCGCCGCCGGGACCGGCCAGCAGATGTCCGCTGACGCGAACGGCGGCACATCGGTCAATTCGAATCAGATCGATGTGCTGACCCCGATCATCGTGCTCGACATGGTGGATTCATCTGGAAACTCGGTCTCCGAGCGCCGAAAAATCGGAGAAACGGTGACCTGGACGCTGACGGTCCAAAATGAGGGGACCGGCCGCCTGCTGAATGGGGCGAACGTTGATTTCGAGCTCGGAGCGCACTTCGGGTTTGTCAGCATCAGCAGCCCGAGTGGCCATTCAACACCCGGCGGGCTGACG
>CAYNGG010000068.1:5358-7078 GCA_964396575.1 uncultured Desulfobacteraceae bacterium
GATCGCCGCCGATTCGACCGCGACCTACGAGATCGAAACCACGGTCGATGGCTGTGATCGGGAATTACTGGTCAACCGCGTGGAGGTCAATTGGGAGGATGGCGACAACGACTGTATCACTCCCTTCATCGAGGCCAATTCCTCGGTGGCCCTGGCAATCCGGGAGCCGGATATCACCATCAACATCGACGGGACAGCCGGCGAAATCAGTGTGACAAACAACGGCGCGGGACCGGCCAATGGCTTTGAAATGATCATCAGTCAATGGCCGGATGACTGGGAGGTCACCAGCCTCACCGCCTCATCGGGCACGGTGACCTTTGCGGATCCAGACCCCGCCGATCCGGACTATCCGAACGCCAAGCTCATCACCCTGTCCGATCCCGTCGATCCCGGGGATACCGTCGATATAGATATAGATTTCGATGTCGAGTCGGGTGCCGTGGATTGTAACACCACCGGTTCCGATTCCGTCCGCTTTTTTCTCATGCCCAATTATACCAATGAATGCGGCCCCGTTTACGGGACCGAGTACTTTACGCCGGTGGAAGGCCCGATTACCTGGTCGATGGAGGCATCCGGAGACCCGGTATCAGACTTACCGGTCCCTACCTTTACCCTTGAAAAAACCGTTGATAAAACCGAAGCATTCCTGGGCGATACCCTCAATTATACCATCACGGTGACCTACACCGGGCCGGCGCCGCCGGCCGGGGGATACGACGTGGATGTCCGGGACACCTACGACGCGGGATTGACGTTCAGCAGCGCGACCGCCGGATATTCTCCCGCCGACCCCGATGCGGGCGGTAACACCCTCACGTGGACGGAGCAAAATTTCACCGCGGACGGTGAATCAAAGGTTTACACGCTCACCTTAGATGCCCCGGCTGCCGACGACTACTGCGCGGCGTTCGATGATTATTGCAATTCGGCGGAGGTCATCAATCCCGTTCCCGCGACTTACACCGATTGGCGAGGCTGTGATCAAAATGTCGTCCTGGCAAATAATAACGCCTGCTCCTTCTTCCCCGACGTGAACACGGATGTCATCGATGATTCCACTGCTTCAGCCGTCACGCCGTCCGGGGACAGCGACGTTTGCACCGATTTTTCCCTGAGCGCCTGTTTTGATTTCGGCGGTGGAGATTCTCCCACGAGCTGGGCCGGTATCTCGGTTGAGGTCAGCCAGACCTTTGGATCTCCAACCCTGACCGCCGTGACGGTTGGCGGAACCGACTACACCTGCGGGAGCTTCTCCGCCGGCGTCCTGGACCTGGACTGCCTGGATACAACCGCTGCGCCGGTCCCCAATGATGGGGATGAAGTCTGTGTGGAATATACGTACCCGGGCGCTTCCGTGTCGGACAATCCGGGCTCCTATACGGAAACGGCGTCGCTTTCCGTGCCTTCGGGATTCGACAGCAATTGCCCAACGACGCAGGCCTACGATGTCGAGACCGATTTTACCGTAGCAGACTCGAGCATGACGGTTACGCCGAACGGGCCGGATTTCATCCACAAGTGCGAGACGGCGGAGCACACCATCGAGATCGGGGGGAACAACATCGCCTACGATGCCGAGATCACCCTCGACCCCCGCGGCCACTATGAATACATCGGGACGATCGGTTTTTCCAATGTCCAGGATTCCACCGGTGCCGATATCTCGGCCTTCGAGCCCACCGACAACGGCGACGGCACCTACACCTGGGACTTC
>CAYNGG010000068.1:7178-11557 GCA_964396575.1 uncultured Desulfobacteraceae bacterium
GGTGACATCATCCCCGATGGCACCATCACCATCGACATGCGCCGGGTCTGTGATGAAACCGACCTGGACTGGGGTGTGTCGGGTCGTTACAACAATAAATGCCAGGACGGCACGACCCCTCAAGTCAAGTCGGCCGGCCCGAATTCCCATTCGCCTTTCATGATCCTGGACGGCAGCCCGACCTTGCACATGGTCCCGCAGAAGATCCAGGCCCTGACCCCGTATCCCAAGGTGACTCTTTACATTGTCAACGGCGGCTCCGGAGCGATGTACCTGACGGATCTGACCATCAATCTCGATTCCGACCTGGTCTATCGATCCCACGCGCCGGATGGAACCGGTCCGGACTCACACGATGCCGCCCTCGGAGACAGCTCCTTTACTTTCCGATATGACGAAATCGAGGCCGGAGGATACCGGATTCTGGAGCTCGAAACGGAGCTGACCGGCTGCGATAACCGAATTATCGACGCTGAGCTGACCTGGTGTGAAAGCAATATCGTCTGTGACGCCCCGCTGCTCAAGGAGAGCCTCGTCGTTCTGTCCACTTCCGAGCTGATCATGGTGGAGCACACCGGCGACCCGCTGGATTACTGCGGCGACACGTCATCTTATAGCCTCGGGGTCATCAACTCCGGCAAGACGGATGTCTTCAATGTCAAGCTGATCGAGCTGCTGCCCACCGGCGTGACTTATGATTCCACCAATTCGGCGATCCACGTGGACGGATATGCCGCCTTGGGCGGAGTTCCGGCTCCTGATATTGAAATGGTCGGCACCCGCCAGCAGCTCACCTGGGATTTTTCAACCCTCCTGCCCGAAAACGCCGACGGCGACAACGCCATGCGCTCGGGCAGCGATATAACCCTCGACTTCAGCGTCAAAATCGACGGCTGCACGGCGGCATTGGACTACAATTCGGATGAGCAGGCGGAGGCGTCGGCCGAATACGACAAACCGTGTCAGGCCTATGATCAGGATCTCCAGAGCGCCTCGGCGCCCAAGCTCTATAAATCAGAGCCCAGCGACCCCAATGTGGAGGTTACCAAACGGGGGCGGAATGACACTAAAGGCACCGCTTGGACCGAAGACGAGGTGGAGGCCGACGTCGGCGACGTGATCGAATGGGAGATCACTTACGAGAGCAACGGCAGCGTGCTGGCGAAGAACGTGGAAATCAAGGAGGTTCTGCCGGCCAGCATGAGCTATGTGGCGACGAGCTTTTCGGCGACCAATTGCCCCGGATGCACGGACGGGAATTATTTCGTGGCCGATGCGGCGGACCCGGGATGCACCCTGGGAGACATGGCCGTGGGCGCCTCCTGCGTCGTGACTTTTGATACGGAAGTGGATAGTTGCACGGCATCTCCCACCACCAACGAAGCGGTGGCCGAATACGGTTGCTGTGACGCGGACCCGGCCTTGCAAACCTCGACCCGGGGCGTGGACGTCCGGACGACACCCGATTATGCCGGTGGTGACGTGGCCCTTTCCCATGGCCCGTGGACCACCTGCGGCGGCCAGATGACGATAACCCTCACCAACAGCGGCGGCACGGCCGTCACCAGGGATATCGTCGATACCCTTCCCGCCGGATACGAATTTGACCCGAATGGGGCCTGTGACATCGTCGCCACCAATACTCCCCCCAATGTGTCGCACAGCGCCTTCAACTGCACCGGCGTCTCGGGCAATACTCCGACGTGGGATGACACCAATATCGACGTCATCTATCCCGGTGAAACCATTACCATCACCTATTGGGCCCGGGTTGAATCCGGTTCGGCCTATTGCGACACCACAGCGGCCAATGACACGGATGATCTCGACATCACCATCCCGGATGATCTGTCCAGGTCCGTGGAGTACACCTACGACGACCTGTGCGGCAATAGCGGCATTACGGTTTCCGCCAACGACACCATCGACCCCGCCCAGCCCGACATCGACATCACCATCTCGCCGACCGAGCAGGTGGTGGCCGAGGGACAACAGGCATCCTGGACCATCACCCTGGAAAACGAGGGCGATGCCGACGCCTCCAATATCATCTTCACCGATGTTCTCGGCGATGGGTTCAGCAACCCGTCGGATAGTCAGGGGGGATCCTGGGCCGGGAATACGGGTCTATGGGACCCCGGCACGATTCTGGCCGGCGACACCTGGACCGTGACCATTACGGCGGATGTGGGTGAAGGCGCCCTGACCCACGGCCCCCAGGTGGATGGGGCCTGCACCGACCAGGGCGGCTTTGACACCTGCACCTACACCCACGATGAATCCGATGCCTATACCGCCGGATTCGATTTGACCAAAACCGTGGACAAGGCTACGGCCAACGTCGGCGAGCTCTTGACCTATCGGGTGACGGCCGTTTTTTCCAACACGGATACTTTCCAGAATGTGACGATTGTCGATACCCTGCCGCCCTATGTGGAGTACGTCACCGCGAACCAGCTAGGCACCAATACCCTTGCAGCCGGAGCTGTTACCGTGGCCGGCACCCTTGCCGGTGGCCAGACCCTGACCTGGACACCCGGAGACTTCAACGGCCGGGCTGTCTTCGACTACGAGATCACCGCCCGGATTCGGAACCAGGAGCCCGAAAATGTGGCGGGGACGGTCTTGACCAACTCGGTCGAGGTGGACTTCGACGTCGAATACTCGGACGGCCATATATCCACCTTCGATCCGCCATCAGAGAACGCGGATACGACGATCACCGAACCGAGTTTGACCGTCACCAAGACCATCACTCCGGATTCAGGGGACGCGGGCGATACCGTGACCATCACCCTGGTGGTGGAAAACACCGGGGACGGTCCGGCCCGCGAGGTCACGGTGACCGATCTGGTTAATGACACCAACAACGATGGTGCCGTGGACGGGAGCGATTTCACGGTCTATCAGTGCCCCCTGGCCGAGGCCACGACTCCGGCCGGCTGGAGCTTCAGCACGGGTGGCGTGGACCCCGTCTGCCAGGTGACCTGGGACAGCGATTCGGGGGCCGGGGATATTCCGGCCGGTGAATCGCGTACATTCGAATTTACCGCGGTAATCTTTTCATCCGCCATTACCGGCAGCACCTACCCGAACACCGCCGGATCGGATAGCCATTCCCTGGACCATGACGATCCGGAATTTGACAACACCGATTACGACGCCAAAGACCGAACGCAATATGCCGATACGGGGAGTGATGATCTCACCATCAGTCCGCCGAGTGCCCAGGACAAGACCCTCATTGCCACTTCCGAGGATTCCACCGATTCCGGAGACGCGAACATCAATAGCGATCCCCCGGTGGCGGTGGGCGAGATCATTACCGCCGAGATCCGATTTGTGTTTCCGGAAGGGATCACCAACAATGTTCAGATCTTCGATCGGCTCACGAATGTCGATCCGAACGTCAATTGGGGGGGATACGTTGATGGCTCGGCCACGCTTCGGCGGACATCGACCGGCCTGGAAAGCTCGGATAACCCCGGCGATATTAATGGGGCGGCGGTCGACACCGATATTTCGGTAGATTTGCCGATATATACGACCACCAATGCCAATAATCTTTTCATCCGCCTGGATTTGGGCGAGGTGACCAATTCGGACACGAACGACGCCACCGAGGAGGCCTACATCTTGACGCTGGATGTGGTCGTTCTCAACAATTCCAGCACCAATGCCGGCGATACGCTCCGGGATCACGGCCGGATGCGCTACAGCAATGCCGACGGAACCAATCAGTTTATCGGGACGTCGGCAAGAGATGCGCACGTTGCGGAACCGGTTCCGACCGTCACCAAAACCGCGTCTCCCACCACCGGGCAGGGCGGCGACACCATCGATTTCACCCTCGAAATCTGTAACAATGCCTCCGGAGCCGACGCCGCCAGCGCTTTTGACTGGGATTTCGAGGATACCCTACCGGTTTACTACGAAAATATTTCAGGGCCAACCGTGAATACCGGGGCGACGGGAGCGACGGTCACCACCGATTTTTCAGGCAATCCGCTCACCGGGACCATCGACCAGCTTGACCCGGGGGAATGCGTTACGCTGACCTATTCGGCCGATCTTCAACTCGACGTTCCCTTTGGCCAGGTGGCCACCAACACCGCCCAGACAACGACCTCCAGCCTGCCCGGAGATAACGGCACGGGAGATGTTACGCCGGGCTCGCCCGGGGATTCGGATGGGGAGCGCACCGCTTCGGGCGGGGTGAACGACCTATCGGCTTCGGACACGGCTGATGTCACCGTTGACATTCCCAACATGACCAAGGAAAAAGTCAACGACAGCGACCCCTATGCCATCGGCGAAGAGGAGACCTACCGGGTGACGGTCGGTGTCTCAGTGGGGATCACTGAAAATTTCGTCATCAC
>CAYNGG010000068.1:11657-13051 GCA_964396575.1 uncultured Desulfobacteraceae bacterium
ACCCTCGACAATACCGCCACGTTGACCTACGGGGCCGGCTCGACCCTGAATTCCAACACCAACACGTTGACGGTGGGCGAGCCTGATCTGGAGATGACCAAGGCCATCACCGCCGGGGCCGCCGGATCCGATGCCGGGGACACCATCGGCTGGGAGGTGGTCATCGAGAACACCGGTAACACGGTCGCCTACCAGATCGACTGGACGGATGTCTTGCCGAATGGGCTCGATTCCATCAGCAACTTGGTTCTGGCGACGGCCGGCGGGAACGTCTATTTAAACGATACCACCACCGCCCTGACCACGGCTCACCTTTCCGTCAGCACCACCACGAACACGGATGACACCTTGAGCCTCCCGCCGTTTCAGATGGATGCGGGGACAACCGTGACCGTGACCTTCGATGCCGTTCTGATGGATACGGTTGTGCCGGGAGAGGTGCTCGACAACACCACCCGTGCCGACTACACAAGCCTGCCGGACGGAGGACGGGATAACTCAAGCGATCCCGGAAATGTGGACGACGACGATGACACGGACCTCGACAACTACGAGGAATCCGCCAGCCAGTCCCTGACCGTGGACAGCGACATCGCCATTGACAAGACTGTAGCGGAAACCGAGTACACGATCGGCGAAAACGCGGTTTACACCATCACGGTTTCTCTCCAGGAAGGAACTACGCCCGATCTTGAGGTCCACGACCTCCTGCCCGACGGGCTGATCTATGAGGGCCACGACATCACCCTCGGCCATACGGGGATGAACATAGGCAATGGGTCTTATGAAACTCGTCAGGGGCTGAACCAACATGTCTGGTTCGACTTCGGGGATGTAACCAACCCCGGCAATGCCGATGTCAATGATGATTTTATCGAGATCGAGATCACCGCCCGGGTGGACAACATTTCCACAAACCAGGACGGAACGGTTCTCAGCAACGGCGAAGATGCCGATGGCTCCGAGGTTTATCTCCAATACGGGGCCACCCCGACTCAGGTTGATTTCGACAGTGACGGCGGCACGGGCGGCAACCAGGGCGTGCCCATCACCGTGGTGGAGCCCGACCTCGAAATCACCAAAACGGCGGACCCGACGGCCCAGGCCCTCGGGGATCTCGTGACGTTTACGGTGACGGTCCCCCATACCGGCGGCAGCAACGCTGACGCTTACGACGTGGTGGTGGCCGATACCCTGCCGGCCGGACTGACTTACGAGGACAGCCCTCTGCCGCCGGCGGATGTGACGGTTACCGGGCAGGATATCGAATTTCGGCGGGCCATCCTGACGGAAGCCGACGGGCAGTGGGATTTTACCTACACGGCCCGAGTGGACAACGACGCCACGGTGGGCGTGGCATTGGACAACGATGCCCGGCTGACCTGGAAAAGCCT
>CAYNGG010000069.1:0-13042 GCA_964396575.1 uncultured Desulfobacteraceae bacterium
TGTTGTATGGGAACACCGGGATGCTGTCAAGATTTCGGTCCGTGTCGTCCATGGTGGAGCCGGCATCTTGCCGGCTGGAAGCCGGCCCCACTTCCCCGGTCTATCCGATCCGCGTTCGGGCTTGAAATTCAGGCGCTGATTGCATAAGGTAAGCCCTGGATTCAAACCGGAGCCCCGACTTCCCTGGCGCTATCGATGCGGGGCGTCAATTTTCAGGTCCCGGCAGGAAGGCAGGCATGATAACCCACGACCCATCGGCGCCGTCGAGTGAGCGGGGCACCGTTCTGATCGTCGACGACAACCCCCGGAATCTCCAGCTTTTGGCTGAAATGCTGTCGGACGGCGGCTATACGGTCCGGCCGGCCAGCAGCGGCCGGCGCGCATTGCGGTCGGCCCAGGCCGAGCCCCCGGACATCGTGCTTCTCGACATCAACATGCCGGAGATGGACGGCTACGCCGTTTGCCGGCAACTGAAGGCCGACCCGGCCAATCGGGACCTGCCGGTGATCTTCATCAGCGCCCTGGACGAGGTGGCCGACAAGGTCCGGGCCTTTGCCGAGGGCGGAGTCGATTACATCACCAAGCCCTTTCGCATCGAGGAGGTCCAGGCCCGGATCGAGGCTCACCTCACGATCCGGCGGATGCGCCGGACCCTCGAAGCTCAAAACGAGCGCCTCCACATCCTGGCCCGCTTTCCCGACGAAAACCCCAACCCGGTGCTCCGGGTGGACCCGACGGGGACGATCCTCTACCAGAACCGGGCCGCCGCCGATCTCCTGACGCGCTGGCCGGACCAGCACGGCGACTCGATCCCCGACTACCTTCGGGCTTCGGTCACCGAGTGCCTCGACGACGGCGACTGCACCTCCGTCGAGGCAGCCGTCGGGCCGCGGGCTTACCAGTTTCTCCTGGTCCCCATCCCTCGCACGGACTCCCTCTACATCTACGGCCAGGACATCACTGACCGGCGGCGGTACGAGGAGCAGTTACACCTGGCGGCCAGCGTCTTCGATAACGCCATCGAGGGGATCATGATCACTGACCCGGCCGGGGTCATCCAGCGGGTCAATCCGGGCTTTACGGCCATCACCGGCTACTCTTCCGATGAGGCGGTCGGCCGGACCCCCCGCCTCATCAAGTCAAACCGGCACGGCCGGGAATTCTACAAAACGATGTGGCGGTCCCTCATCGTTGACGGCCAATGGCAGGGAGAGATCTGGAACCGTCGGAAGAGCGGCGAGGCCTATCCTGAATGGCTGTCGGTGACCGCCATCCGGGACCACGCCGACACCACCACCCACTATGTGGCCGTTTTTCGGGACATCTCGGATGAAAAACGGAGCGAAGCCCGGCTCAAGCACCAGGCCTACCACGACCCGCTCACCGGCCTCCCCAACCGTCAGCTTTTCAACGACCGCCTCGATCAGGCCCTGGCCCGCGCCCGGCGGAACAAAACGCCGGTGGCGGTCCTCTTCCTGGACCTCGACAAATTCAAAACCATCAACGACAGCCTCGGCCACAAGGTGGGCGACCAACTGCTCCAGGAAGTCGCCACCCGGATCAAGGGGTGTGTTCGCGACGAGGACACCGTGGCCCGCCTCGGAGGCGATGAGTTCATCCTTATCCTTCAGAATAGCCGGCGGGGCGAGAACGACGCCGAGGAGGTGGCCCGGCGGATCATTGCGGCGCTTGCCGAGCCGGTATTCCTCGAGGGCCACGAGGTCTTCACCAGCCCCAGCATCGGGATCACCTCTTACCCGGAAGACGGCCGGGACGTGGACACCCTGGTGAAAAACGCGGACATGGCCATGTACCGGGCCAAGGGACAGGGCCGCGCCACCTACGAGCTCTACACCCGCCAGATGGATCAGGGCATGCTGGCCCAGATCACCTTGGAAAGCAGCCTCCGCCGGGCCCTGGACCGCGACCAGATCCGGGTTCATCACCAGCCCAAGGTGGACCTCGCCACCGGCCGGATCATCGGCACCGAGGCCCTCGCCCGGTGGCGCCGAGGAGACGGGGACTGGGTCTCCCCGGAAACCTTCATCCCCGTGGCCGAGGACACCCGGTTCATCCTGCCCCTCGGGGAGTACATCCTCCGGACCGCCTGCCGGCAGAGCCTGGAATGGCGAGGCTCCGATGGCATCCCCCTGCCCGTGGCGGTGAACCTTTCCGGCTTGCAGCTCCAGGACGCCCGACTCTTTGACCGGGTCCGGGCCGCCCTCTCCGAAACCGGACTCTCGCCCGACCGCCTCACCCTGGAGATCACCGAAAACATCGTCATGACCGACGTCGAGCGGGCCATCGAGCGGATGGGCCGGCTCTCCGACCTCGGCATCCGGATTTCCATGGACGACTTCGGCACCGGCTACTCATCCCTGAATTACCTCAAGCAGTTCCCCCTGGACGAGCTCAAGATCGACAAATCCTTTGTTCAGGACATCCCCCACCACGCCGACGATATGGCCATTGTTCGAGCGATCCTGTCCATGGCCGAAAGCTTAGGTCTCCGGGTGGTGGCCGAGGGGGTGGAAACCGAGGCTCAGGCCCGGTTCCTGCTGGACCACGGGTGTCGGGAAGCTCAGGGATACCGGTATGGGCGGGCGGTGCCTCCCGATGATCTGGCCCGGCAATTGGCGGGCGAATCTCTGAGGGATCAATGAAAGCGGTCGTCATCCCGTGGATCGTCCTGGTCCTCCTGGCGGGGAGTGCCGCCGCCGAGCCGGTCACCGTCGTTACCGAGCAGTGGCCGCCTTACAACTACGCCGAGAACGGAGAGATACGGGGCGTGATGACCGAGATCGTCCGGGCCACCCTCGAGACGGCCGGCATCCCTCACGAGATCCGGGTTTACCCCTGGGCCCGGGCCTACAAGGTGGCCAAAAACCGCAAAAACGTCCTCATCTACTCGATTTTCAAGCTCCCCAACCGGGAGCGGCATTTCCAGTGGATTCCGATTTCAGGGCTGTCCACGAAGATGTATCTCTTCCGGCCTCGGTTTCGCGACAACATCCGGGTCGATAGCCTGGAAGACGCCCGGCGCTATCGGATCGGCGTGACCCGGGAAACATCCACCCACCATTTCCTCCTGGCTCACGGCTTTGTGGAAGGACAAAACCTCTTTCCGGTCACCCATGAGATCCAGAACGCCTTCAAGGCCGCTCCCAAGCGCCACACCCTGGATCTGACCACTGGAGACCGGCTGTCTCTGGCCCACTGGCTGGAGGTGGGCGGCTTTCCGGCCGACTATTGGACCCCGGTCCTGCTCCTCTTCGAGGAGACCCTCTACATGGCCTTCGGGATCAGGACCGACCCGGCCATGGTGGACCGGGTCCGGGCCGCCCTGACGACCGTCCGGGCCGAAGGGAAGGTGGATCGCGTTATCCGGAAGTACGAGGCCCTGTACCCATAGATGTCAATCCCCTTGCGACAGCGGCTTTCATTCAAAGCGGCCCGAAACGCGATCATCATCGTGCTTCTGCTGAGCGTCGTTTTCAGCGCCGTTCAGGTCGGGTTCGACCTGGCTCAGGAAAAACAGCGGATTGAAACCACGGTGTCCCAGGTGGTCGCCACCGTCCAGCGGTCGGCGGCCCTGGCCGTCTATAACTACGACATCCAGATGGCCGGCAAGATCATCGACGGACTCCTCGCCTACCCGCCCATCCGGTCGGTGGCCATCACGGACGAATTCAACAGCATCCTGGCCCGGAAGCTCCGTCGAGATAGCGCAGCCCCCCACCCTCTGGAAACGCTCCTTTTCGGTGATGACCTCCGGTACTCCCCGCCCCTCCGCCACCGGCCGTCCGGACGGATCATCGGGCGGATGGAGATCGTCGTGGACATCCACCCGTTCGCTCACCGGTTCATCCGGGGCGCCGGATTCATGGTCCTCAGCGACCTGGTCCGCAATGTCATCCTGTCCGCCGTGCTCATCCTCGGGTTTTACCATGTCGTCACCCGCCCGCTCCTCGAGGCCGTCCGATCCCTGTCGGCCATTCGGGTGGACGCGCCTGGAGCCGATCGGGTCCCGGCTCCTCGGGGCCACGAGGCCGACGAGATGGGGCTGCTCATCACCACTGTAAACGCTCTGCTGGACCAATCCCAGCAACGCCTGGCCGACCAACAGGCCGCCGAGGCCAAGGTCCGGGAGAGCGAGGAGAAGTTCCGGGCCCTGGTGGAATCCACCTCCGACTGGATATGGGAGGTGGCCGCCGACGGCACCATCAATTACAGCAGCCCAAAAGTCACCGAGCTGCTGGGGTATGATCCGGATGAGATCCTGGGCCGGCGCGCCTGGGACCTGATGCCGGACGAGGACGCCCGCTGGGCGGCCGAGCGGTTCCATCGGGTGGCCGCCGCCAACCATCCCCGCCCCTTTTCGGGCGTGGAAAACCGGTACCTCCGGCGGGACGGAGAGATTGTGATGGTCGAGACCAGCGGGGTCCCCATCTTCGACTCGGAGGGCCGCCTCCGGGGCTTCCGGGGAATCAACCGGGACGTGACCGCCCGGAAAAAGCTGGAGGACCAGCTCATCCAGGCTCAGAAGATGGAGGCCATCGGGACCCTGGCCGGCGGGATCGCCCACGATTTCAACAACCTCTTGATGGGCATCCAGGGAAACGCTTCTCTCATCCGCATAAGGACCCCCGCCGACCACCCCCACCAGGGGATGCTCGACAGCATCGAGTCCTGTGTCACCACCGGGGCTGAGCTGTCCCGGCAACTCCTGGCCGTCGGCCGCGGCGGGAAGCACGAGGTCCGGTCCGTCACTTTGAACGATGTCGTGACCGCCACCACCCGGATGTTCGGACGAACCAAAAAGGAGATCACCATCGAGACCGACCTGGACCCCGATCTTCCGACGGTCCAGGCCGACCGGAGCCAGATGGAGCAGGTCCTGCTGAACCTCTACGTCAACGCCTGGCAGGCCATGCCCGATGGCGGGCGGATCTTCGTGGCGACCCGGAGCGAGGTCCTGGAGCGTCCCCTCGCCCGGTCCGGATCAGCCGGCCCTCCGACGGGACTCTGCGTCCGCCTCACGGTCCGGGACACCGGCACCGGCATGGACCCGGCCACCCGGGAGCGGATCTTCGACCCGTTTTTCACCACCAAGGAGCGGGGCCGAGGCACCGGACTCGGCCTGGCCTCGGTTTACGGGATCATCCAGAACCACAGGGGCGGCATCGACGTCATCTCCGCCCCGGGCGCGGGAACGACCTTCATTCTCCACATCCCGGCCGACCGCCCCGGCACCGTCACGGAAATCGAGTCACCGGAACCACCCGACGCGGCTCTCCTCGAACCGGGCCACGGGACGGTGCTTCTGGTGGACGACGAGACCGTCATCCGGGATGTAACCGCCCGGATACTGGAGACCCTGGGATACAATGTGATCACCCGCGACAGCGGCCGGGCGGCGGTGGCCATCTACCGGCGCCGGGCGGACGAAATCCGGCTGGTGATCGTGGACATCGTGATGCCCGACATGAGGGGCGGCGCGGTCTTCGACGCCATCCGGGAAATCCGGCCCGATGCCCGGGTCCTCTTGTGCAGCGGCTACAGCCGGGAGATGGAAGCCTTGGCCATCCTCGACCGCGGCGCCAACGGCTTCATCCAGAAGCCCTTTACCCCCGAAGCCCTGGCCCGGAAGGTCCGGGAGATTCTCGAGGCCGACGGCCCCCGTCACGCACCGGAATCCTGAAGATGGTTTCGCGTAAAGGGACATTCAGGGACCCAAAGGACTGAGAGGCCGGTTGACCTCTAAAAAGGCTGTTGATTGGCTCAATCCATCCCGAGCAACCTGACGGGTCAGGGGCAACGCCCGCCGTGTTCCAACATTTTTCAGTTGCATCGGAACCCGGAATCCGGGTATCAAAAAAAGGAGGGGAAACCGCGCGGCTCGTCGGTCTGACCGACGACGACGGAGGGCGACGGAAACATGAAGCCACTGAGCTGGGCCGGGGTGTTGGCCTTGATGCTGACAACAGCCATGGCGGGTCTGGCGGCCGCCGAGGATGCCGTCGAGACCGGGATCTCGGCTTACCGGGCGGAGAATTACGAAGAGGCCATCGAGATCCTCACCGATGTCCGGACGGCCGATCCCGAGTCCCCGCTGGCGGCCTTTTTCCTGGGCATGGCCCACAAAGCCGCGGCTCAATTCATCCCGGCGGCCGAGCATCTCGAAGCCGCCGTCACCCTGACCCCCCGGATTCAGGAGGCCCTCCCGGAGCTCATCGACGTCCTGCTCATTCTGGGCGGACCGGATCGGCTGGCGGCGGCGGCACACTGGATCGAGGTGGCCGAAACTGAAAAGATCGACCCGGCCCGGACCGCCTTTCTGGCGGGCCGGCTCCACCGACTCCGGGGCGAGACGGATGCCGCCCGGGATGCCTTTCAGCGGGCCTGTGCTCTGGATGCAACCCAGTGCGCCGCCGCTGACTACCAGGTCGGGCTCATGGCGATGTCCCAGCGGGATTACGCCGATGCCGAGGCCCGGTTTGCCCGGGTGATCCGGCGGGCCCCCGAATCGGACCTCGCCGCCTTTGCCCGGAGCTACCGCCGGCGGATCGCCGACCGCCGCTTTGCCGACCGCCCCCTTCGCCTGACCTTCTCCCTGACCGGCGGCTGGGATTCGAATATCGTTCTCAAGCCCACAGATGAGGTTGCCGCCCAGGGCGTCACCGACGAGGCCGGAGCGGTCCTCACCAGCAGCCTCCTGGCCGAGCTGTCCCCGTCCACCGACGGCCCCTTGAGCGTCTATGCGGCTTACGCGGTCATGCACACCCTCCACCAGCACCATTCCGACTCCCACGATCTCATCGGCCAGTCGGTGACCATCCAGCCCGGCTGGAGGCCTGAGCGGCCCGGCTGGCTCTCCGTCTCGCTCATGGCCCAGTACACCCACTATCTCCGGCGGAACCCGGACTACGCGGCCTACATGGACGGGCTCGCGATCGGCCCCCGGCTCCGGGGAGTCATCGGCGGGCGGCATCTTCTGGAGCTGTTCTGCGGCTACCGGGGCCTGACCTACTTCGACGACCCCGGCGCTCCGGCCGAGGACCGGGACGCCGACGGGCTGACCACCTGGCTCGACTGGACCTGGGCGGTCCGCGACGACATCCTGGTCACCCTCGGCTACGCCTTTACCGCTGAAAACGCTGACGGGGATCACTGGGACAATGACACCCACCGGATCGGCGCCGGGGCCCGAATTCCGGTCATCAAGGCGGTTCACCTGGAGCTGGCCGCCGAGCAGAGCTTCCAGAACTTCCGACATCACCATGAGACCTTTGACAAAACCCGCTGGGACCGGACCAACCGACTCCACGCCGGCCTTGTCTGGAGACTGTCGCCCCGGACGAGCCTGTCGTTTTCCCACACCCGGACCCGGAACAACGCCAACATCGGGATCTACGATTACACCCGAAACGTCACGTCAGCGGGCGTCGAGCTGAGCTTTTAACCCGGCGCCCGCCCAGGAGAAAACCTCAATGCGCCGACCTCTCTCCATCCGATGGACCTTCATCAGCTTTTTGTTGCTGTGTCTGATCCGGCCCCCGGCCGTTTTCGGAGCCGATGTCGTGGGCGAGCTGACCCGGGCCGACGGCCGGGTGGATATCACCTCGCCCGGTGAGGCGGCCCGGCCGGCTGCCGCCGGCGATTCGGTGGCCGAATCGGACATCATCCGGACCAAGAGCGACGGGCGGGCCGAGATCACCTTTGCCGACGGGAGCGTGATCCGGGTGGCCCCCGGCTCCCGGATCGAGATTTCCGACTATCCGGTCGGGGATGCCGACGGGAAACGCTCCGTGGGCCTGTTTCGGGGAAAGATCCAGAACGTGATCCGGGGAGCCACGACCTCCCTGTTCGGCCGGTCCCGGATCCCGGCTTACGAGGTCCGGACCCCCACCATGATCTGCGGGGTCCGGGGGACCGACTTCTTCACCTACTACCAGCGGGGGGTCAGCGGAGCGATCTTCCGCGAGGGATCAGGCTACGGCTACAACATCCGGTTTCCCGACCGGCAATTGACCGTGGCCGCCGGACAGGCCCTCCTGGTCCGGGGATTCGACGCCATGCCGACCCTCCGGCCGGTCTCGGCGGTGGAGCTTGACCGCCATCTGTCTGACACAGCCCCCGGCGGCGGGGACTCGGGCAAGGGGGGCGAGCCGGGCGACGGTCCCGACGGGGGGCCGGCCGACGGCGACGGCCCGGTGACCCGCCAGGACCGGGGCGGCGGCCCCCATACCCGGATGGCCGACCGGGCAAGGGGGCGGCTCGCCGCCGGGCCGGGCGATGAAGTGACCGAGGGCCTCCGGGAATACACCCATCTGATCGATCTGGGCAGCCCTGACCCGGTCCCCCCGTCGGACCTCAACCGCCTGGCCGCCAACGAAACCGGTTGGATCGGAATCACTCCGGCCGGCCAGGGGGACGACGCTCTGATCCCCTTCGAGACGGCTGAGGCGGTGGACCCGGCGGTGAAGGGGGTCGTCTGGGAGCTTTACGCCGGCAACACCCCCGGCGAAATAACCGCCGCATCAGGGGACCCGGGAACCGTTTACACCAGCCCCGTGGTCCGGGAGGAAGCCCGTTATCCGAACCAGGACTGGGGCACGGTCCGAACCTACTACGCCGGGACCTTCACCCCGCCGACGGAGGGGCCGGGCGGTGGCTGGTCCGTGGACCTGGCCTACCGGGAAGGAAATTCGGTCCGGTTCGACCACATCGACGGGACCGACTGGTCCGAAGGGGAGGTGGCCGGCCGGAGCGCGTCGGCCTGGGTGAGCTGGACCGAGCTCGTCACCGGCGTCGGCGGCGGTGAGCTGGCCGGGGCCTACCAGCCCGAGACCGGGACCTGGGCGGCCGAGGGCACCGGCGCCTTCATGACCACCGGCCGGTTCATCGAGATGGCCGAAAGCCGCCCCGACGACCTGAAAGCTTTGGGCATTCCCTTTGTCGAGATCGGTCGGACCGACCTGGCCGGGACCGCGGGCGACCTTTCCGTGACCCTCGATAACGTCACCTTTTTCAGCTTTTCGGCGGGCGGCGACCCGGCCCTCTGGGCCACTCCAACCGTCCAGGGGACCTTTGCCGCGGTTCCGGCCGCCGGGACCGCCGTGCCGCTGACCGGCGGGGACCTGAGCGCCCGGTTTCAGTTTCAAACGGTGAAAGACGGGGGTTGGGGGGCCGGGGTGACCGACGGGACCGGCGTCCTCCAGCGGTCCGATATCGACGGCGCCAGCACCCCGATCCAATTCCAGGGCGGAGCCGCCGGGACCTACGACCCGGCCGCCGGGACCCTTTCCGGGACCGCCGCCGGGACGGCGGGGCCGGCCCGATGACCGGATCCGGGAAACTCGGTCCGGGAACGGCGGTGCTCCTGCTGGCCGCCGCCCTGGCCGCCTGGCCGGAAGTCGGCGCGGCCGGTGACCTGACCCTGACCGGGGACGCCGACGGCCTCTCCGGAAACGGCCGGCAAGCTCCGATGGCGGCGGTGATGACCCGGCTGGCCGCCGTCACCGGATGGACCGTCTATCTGGACGGACGGCTGGCCCAAGAGCGGGTGGACTTTTCCATTGACGGGCCGGTCCCGGCCAGTCAGGCCCTGAGACGGATTCTGGCCGGCCGGAGCCATGCCATGGCCTTTTCCGGCCCGTCAGCGGCGGACAGCGTGCCCACGGCCCTCTGGGTCTTTGCCGGGGGCGATCCCCGGTCGGCGGAATATGAGGCTTACTCCGGCCCGGACGGGATGGCCGGAGGCGATTCCCCCGCCGCCTGGGCGTCGGCCCTGAGCCCGTCCAATCAACGGGACCGCTCAACCCGAGCCCATCCGGTCCAGCCTCGCCAGCACGGGGTCAATGCCCCGGTTCGGGTGACCCGGAGCCCGTTCGGATCGCCCACCATCCGCCGGCACGATCCCGACCGGTCGCCTCGTTTCCGGTCCGAGGCCCGGCGGACCCGCCCCAACCCTTTGACGCGGCGTGCGCGGACCATCACCCGAGCCATCGGGCACCGGGCCGATACCCGTCTGGCTCGGCAATCTCACTGGCGGGACCAACGGAACGCCGCCATCCACGACATGCTGAAGCATAAGGACAGACAACGATGAGGACATCGGACAGACGCCCCCCTTCCTTCATCCTGAGGCTCCTGGTGGCGGGAATCGGCGCCATCATCCTGCTGGCGGCCCCCGCGATGGCGGCCGGGCCCCTTCATTTCGGGGTCACCACCGAGACCCTGACGGTCGATCCGGCCGCCCTGGACCCGGCGGCCTTTGACGCGATCTTCCCCCGTCCGCCCGCTTCAGGCCCGGCGGCGGTCTTAAACGGCAATACGACGGCCACGATCGGCATCCTCTGGTCCGATCCGGACCCCGGCGCCGAGCTGGACGTCCAGGTGGTGATCGACTCGGACGGCAGCGGGACCCTCGACCCTTTTGACTGGCTCGACCCGGCCCACCCCTGGAACCGGCCGGACAACGGAACCCCGAGAAACCCGGACGACGACCCGGTCTCCTGGACCTACACCTATCCGCCGGACTACCCCGACGAGGCGCTCCGGGGAACGGTCCTCACCATGACCTGGGACCCCGATTGCGAGTGTGTTCAGGGGTTCCCGTTCGACACCTTCGAGTGGTGGTGGGTGGAGTCGGACCACGATCAGACCCGGACCGTGACCCTGTCGGCCGGGGTGCCGGCGACCTACACCTGGGATGGGCGGGATGCTCAGTGGAGCCTCTTTCCGGATGGAAATTACCCGGTGGGCGTCTGGGCCGACCTCGATGACAACGGGCGGTTTGCCGATAAGGAGCGCCTTTACACCACCACCATCCGGATCGAGACCATCACCATCACCGGGCGGCTGATGGACCCCGTCGGGGACCCGGTGGCCGGGGCGGAGATCATGGCCGTGTCGGAAGTCGGCTATGCAACGGCCACCAGCGACGATGAAGGCCGGTTCCGGTTGACCGGTCTGCCGCCGGGGGCCACCTACTGGGTCCAGATCACGGCGACCGGAATGGCGGCCAGAGGCCCCATCTCCGTGACGGCTCCCGAGGATGCCACGACCGTGGACGTAAAAACCATCCGGATGACCCGGGCCGTGGACATTACCGGGACCGTGGCCCTCGACCGAAACGCCGACGGGGTGACCGGCGATCCGGCCGACGCCTTCTCCCCCTATATCGATCGATGGGGCTGGGAAGTCACCGAGCTGTCCGTTGAGATCAACGCCTGGTCCCTTCGGGGCGACGGATGGGGGTCGGGAACCGCCGTCTTCACGCCCGGCGATACGGCCGCGACCTTTGCCGTGAGCGTCCCGCCGCCCGACGGCCAAGCCGTTTACGAGCTTGAGGTCTCAGCCGATGGGTTCGCGGCCTCGCCGGTCCGGGTGACCGTGGGCGAGACCGGCGGAGATGCCGGCGTGATCGTCCTGACCCGGGCCGGGGCCGTCATCGGGACGGTCCGGCTCCCGGTCCCGGTGACCGAGTACACCGAAATCAACGCCCGGGCCGTGGACGAGGCGGCCCCATCAAGCCGCTACTACGGCTGGGGCGAGATCGACCCCTATCGCCAGCCGGCCCGGTGCGAGGACCCGGCCCATGATGACATCGAGGCCTGTGAGGCCGCCGGAGCCGTCTGGATTCCGGAGACGGTCTCCGAGACCCCGATCCCCAGGGACACCGGGACCTTCCGGTTCGAGGGCCTTCCGGCCGGGACCTACCGGATCGGAGTCCAGGTGGCCGGATTTCTTCCGGCCACTAAGGACGGCGTGACGGTGACGAGGGGGGCCGAGGGCGATATCGGGGAGATGCTTCTGGAGCGGGGCTCGGTCATCACCGGGACCCTGACGGTCCTCGGGGACACGACCGGGCTCTCCGTGGACGCCGCCACGGCCGACGGCGACCTCCCGGTCTGGGTGGAAGCCTGGGCCCCGGAAACCGGCGATTCCCAGGGCATGAGCCTGATGGTTCCGCGAGGCGTGGACCAGCGGGTCGAATTCGAGATCGGCGGCCTGACCCCCGGCCGGTACGAGCTGATCGCCTACCTGGCCGAGGGCTATGACGTGGCCGACGGCGAGGGCAAGTCTCCCGTGCTCGTGGACCTCCGGGATGCCTCGGCCAGCCGGGACATCTATCTCAAACCTTACGAGGGCCGCGTCACCGGCCGGATCACCGGCGACGGGGTGACCCTGGACCTCGCCCGGGTCGTGGTGGATGTCCGCCGGCCCTGGGATTACATCGAGCCCCAACGGGCCACCGCCGCCAACGGCGGGATCGACCCGGCCACCGGCGAATACGTCGTCTCCGGGCTGGGGACCGGGGACTATGTGCTCCGGGCCGGGATGTACCTGGACACCGACGGTGAAAAGGCCGTCGATCCGGCCGTGGGCATCCGGGCGGAGCGGATCTCGGTGGAAAATGACGCGGACCGGCCCACGGTCCTCGACATCTCCCTGAGCCGAGGGTATTCCATCTCGGGACGGGTCCGCCTGGCCGCCGGGGAAGACCACTGGCATGATTTCGGCGACGGAAAGGGCGGCGCTCCCGACGGCCTGAAAAACACCGAGGCGCCCTACGACGAGACCATCACCGTCGCCGGGGACCTGGACGGCTCGGCGGTCCGGGCCGTTCCCATGGAGGCCCTTCTCATGGGGGACGCCGAGGGCGACATCCGGCAAGGGACCCTCACCGCCGAAAATGACGGCTCGGCCGCCTACCGGATCGACGGGCTCGGCCCCGGCGCTTACATGGTCATCCCCCCGCCCACTTCGCCCCGGATCGACGCTCTCTCCGGCGCCGCGTTCCCGGACCTGACATCGGCGATCCTCTCGGAAATGACGATCGATCGTCACTGGGCCGTGGAGTCCCGCCAGGTGGTCCTGACCGGCGAGTCCTCCATGAGCGACGTGGATTTTACTCTCGAAAACGGATACACGGTGACCGCCACGGTGATCCTGCCCGAGGTCCAGACGGTGATCGACCCGGAGACCGATGCCTGGGAGTGGGTGGGCTACCTTTCCCTCGAGCCGCCGGGCGGGG
>CAYNGG010000070.1:0-12991 GCA_964396575.1 uncultured Desulfobacteraceae bacterium
CGCCACCGGCGTGACTTATATTTGATATTTCGAGGATAAAATTTTGAGCGCAACGCGGATATCGGGCCAATTGGCCATTTATGGATGGACACTCGTTAGCTTCTCTTTCCTCACGGGTAGAGGGCTGTAAGCGGGCGGCGAGTGTGTTTTGATGTGAAATTGGGCATCCTTCATCTTTGCCAAAAGTAGTTTACACTTTTTGGCGGTGAAAATTTGGACATAACTCCAGGGTTGGAGAATACAAGCGGCATCCACCATGTATTAATCCATTAGATTAAAGATCAATGTCTGGAGAAAAATGATGGATCATTTTTCTCGACATGATCGAGACCAACGTGGAGATTGTTTTCCGCTTCCGCACGATCGCGCAATCGGCCGTCTTCGCCGAAAACATTTAACTCAGCGATTAGGCAGCGGTAAACGTATTGGAAGGACTCACATCATTCCATTTTTTCCTCGGCGACTCTCTTTGCCTTTTCATATTCATCAGTCCGTTTATATTGATGACCGAATCGGAGCGGACGGAATCGAGTTTGTCAAAACAGCGGTATTCCGTATTATTGGGTTGCGGGCGCTGCCTGCGTTAGGCGCTATCGGGTTTGCGCGACCTTGACGGGGCACTGGGAATTACCCATTGACATTTCCCAAGGAATAATATATACATTTCAGTAACATAAGTGGTTATCCGGTCTGTCTTCGTTCGTTTTTCGGGGATTGTCCTTGGCATATTTGGGGGGTGGATGAAAACAACCGGTTCGGATAAAAAGGAACCCAAAGTGACAGGGACGGACGGCTTTAGGGTGCCGTGCCCGACCGAAAGGAGACCGAAGACTATGGATAAGATACTGAGAATCGATGTCAGCGCGGAAGGGGGCCCAAAGGCGACCGTAACGGATCTGGGAGCTTATGCCGGAATGGGCGGACGGGGAATGACCTCATCCATCGTCGCCAGTGAGGTCCCGCCGGATTGCCACCCATTAGGCCCTGAAAACAAGCTGGTCATTGCCCCCGGTCTGATGGCGGGTACGGCCGCGTCCACATCCGGGCGGATCTCGGTGGGCTGCAAGAGCCCCCTGACCGGCGGGATCAAGGAAGCCAACTCCGGCGGCCAAGCCGGACAGGTCATGGCCCGCCTCGGATACGCGGCCATCGTCTTGGAGGGTGCGCCGGCAACCGACACCTTCCACTCGGTTTTCATCAATTCCGAAGGCGTGACGATCGCCCCGGCCCCCGACCTCGAAGGGATGCTCAACTACGACTTAGCCGAGCAGATGAAGGAAAAGTACGGCGAGAAGGTGGCCATGATCTCCATCGGCCCCGCCGGCGAGATGAAAATGGCCGCCGCGTCGATTGCCGTGACCGACCGCGAGTTTCGCCCATCCCGTCACGCCGGCCGGGGCGGCGTCGGGGCGGTCATGGGCGCCAAAGGCATCAAGGCGATCATCTTAGACGACGCCGGTATGGGAATGCGCAAACCCCAGAATCCGGATCAGTTCAAGGAAGCCAACAAGGCTTTCGTCGAGGGCCTGCGGAAACATGCGGTCACCGGCCAAGGGCTGCCGGCTTACGGCACGAATGTTCTGACCAACGTGATCAACGAGGCCGGGGCCTATCCCACTTACAACTTCAAACAGGGCCAGTTTGACGGCGCCTCGAAAATCAGCGGCGAGACTTTTGCCGAGCTGGAGTCCAGCCGCGGCGGAAACCCAACCCACGGTTGCCACCGGGGGTGCGTGATCCAGTGCTCGGGGATCTACGTCGATAAGGACGGGAATTTCATCTCCAAGCAGCCGGAATACGAGACCGTCTGGGCCCACGGCGGCAACTGCGCCATCAGCGACCCTGATGCCATCGCCAGGATCGATTTTCACGATGACAACATCGGGCTGGACACCATTGAGATGGGCGTCGCCATCGGCGTGGCCATGGAGGCCGGCATTCTCCCCTTCGGCGACGCTGAGGGAGTCATCCGCCTTCTGACCGAAGAGGTGGCCAAGGGAACCCCCATGGGCCGGATTTTGGGCAACGGGACCGCGGTCACGGCCCGGGCCTTTGGGATCGAGCACGCCCCGGTGGTCAAGGGACAGGCCATGCCGGCCTACGATCCCCGGGCCGTAAAGGGCATCGGGGTCACCTACGCGACCTCGACCATGGGCGCCGACCACACCGCCGGATATGCCGTTGCAACCAACATCCTCAAGGTCGGCGGCGATGTGGACCCCTTGAGCCCCGAGGGCCAGGTGGAGCTGTCCCGGAATCTCCAGATTGCCACCGCGGCCCTTGACGCCACCGGCTTCTGCCTCTTTGTCGCTTTTGCCATCCTCGACCAGAGTGACACCTTCGGAGCCATGGTGGACACCATCAACGGGATGTACAGCCTCTCCATGACCGGGGACGACGTCAACGATCTGGGCAAAAAGATCCTGTCCATCGAACGGGAGTTCAACCGGAAGGCCGGGATCACCAGCGCCGACGACCGGCTCCCCCGCTACTTCAAGCGCGAGCCGCTGGCTCCTCACAACGTCACCTTCGACATCCCCGACGAGCAGCTCGATACCCTTTACAACTGGTAGCCGCTCCAGCGGAACCATCCACCCCCAATCTCACGACCCGAAGCGGCGTTCAGCCCGCTTCGGGTCGTTTCATTTTGTCGGCAGTGGCAGGGTACAAAAGTTGCGGAAGCGCTGGACGGGCAATTTTAAGGGGCGAGATTACAGGGTCCCATCCCTTGAATTCCATGAATGTCCGGACCGCGGTGAAAGAATTTACGACCGTCTGGCCATGCGGAAAATCGAATCCTATTCTCCGGCATTTGGCGCTAAAGCATATCGAGATACGCTCGAAACAAGGCCTGAGGCAGATCCAGCTTGATAAACCAGGTCCGCCTCAAAGACGATGCTTTGCGCGGGCATTATGGGCTCATGCCCCCGGCCGGGTCACCTCGTCGATCCAGTTGAGATAGGCCGACAGGCCGCCGTCCATCGGGACGCGGATGATCTCCGGCACCTCGTAGGTGTGGTGCTTTGAGATGAACGCCTCGAGATTGTTATATCGATCCGAGGCGGTCTTGATCAGGAGGAGACATTCCGCGTCCTGTTGTACGGCGCCGTCCCAGAGATAGACGCTGGTCATCGGCAGGATTTGAATGCAGGCGGCCAGGCGGTTGTTCACCAGCTCTCCGGCCAGGCGATCCGCGTCTTCCCGGCTCCCGCAAGTTGTCAATACCACGCAATATCGCTCACCCATTGGCTTCTCCTTTCCCGTTGTTTGGCTCATCCGGCAGAAGGGGGACCACTGCATCGATAAACTCGGTCAGCCGGGCCCGCAAGGGGTCGATCTCGGTTTCCCGGACCTGACGGGCCGCGGCCGCCTTGGCAACCCGATCATCCCGACATCGTTCGAGATCAGCGGCGATGCTTCGACATCGGGCGGTCAGCTCGTCCCGCTGAGCGGCCACCGCCGCCTCGAAAGCGGCTCGATACTCGTCCCGAACCGCTTTGGAAAACCGTCTGCCCGCCGCCTTGGCCTCCGGCTCCAGCTCCCGGAACAGCGCCCGAACCGCCGGAGCGGTTCGCTCCCGGACCGTTTCCGTCAGCGTCGATTCCGCCATTTTCCGGGTCAAACCGAGGAGCACCAGCCCCGCCAGAGCAGCCCCGGCCGATGCGACGCCCAGCCAGGCCACCCGGGCGGTCAGGGCCAGCGCCGATGCCAGGAGCCCCGAGGTCGCCGTGAAGATCCCCGTGAGCCCGGCGGCGGTTAGCGCCCCGTCCCGGACCCCGTCATAGAGCCGGTGATCAGCCAGAATGGCCGAGATCCGCTCGCCATCGGTGGCCAGATCTCCGGAAAAGGCGGGCGGCGAGATCCCGGAAAACCAGTCGGTCTCGGGCAGGCCAGTCGCCACCCAGATCCGGGCCAGCTCACGGCTTACCCATCGGACCCGCCCACCGATCCGATCCCGGAAGACCGCGTTCCGCCCTTCACCGATCTCGGCGGCCCAGGCCGTGACCGCGGCATCCAGAGCTTCATCCAGGGCGGCGGCAATGATCCCGGCCCCCCGCTCCTCCAGAAACCGTCGGTCGGCCAGCAGGGCCGTCAGCTTTCGGAGGCCCCTCATCTCTGAGGTAAACCGGCGGACGATGGTCTCGGTTACCTGCTCCCGCCGTGCAACGATCCGGGCCCAAAGGTCATCGGCCAGGGCATCGTCCGGCGCATCATCGGTCAGGTGAGTGATCGCCCCACGGCCGTCTCCGATAAAGCGGCGGAGACCGGCTTCGGCCGCCGCGATCTCCTCGCGGATCTCCCGCTCCCGCCCCCCGGCAATCCGTTCGACGTCGGCCAGCCGACGCTCGACAGTCCCCAGGAAGTCTTCGGCGACCCGGGCGCCCCCATCGATGAGGACCGTCCTCGCCCCCCGGCGGACCACTTCGGTTTCGACCATCCCCAGCAAGCGATCCATCCCGCCGGTTCCGACGGGGGCGGCGGCCTCGAGACAAGGGCGGTTCCGGCCATCCAGGACCGAAAGGAAGTGGCGAATTTCATCCCGGCACCCCTTTAGCTCCTCGGCGGAAGTCGATGCCGCCTCCAGAACTCGGCAACGGGCGACCTGGAAGGCCAGCCGGGCATGGAACGGGGCCACCCGGTCCATGGGCACGGCCCAGCCGTGGGATTTCAGCAGATCCAGCCCCCCGCCCATCAGCCGCCGTCCGTCTGTGCGGGAGACTCCCCGAAGATTCCAGGCGAAAAAAAGCTTCTCCTGAAGGCCATGGTCTCGAATCATCCGCAAGGCCGTCAAGTCGGAGTCTTTCAATGGCCTTCCGCCGTCAGCCACGTAGATGATGGCATCGGCCCGGGCAACCGCCTCCCGGGCCACCCGGCTGTCCCATCGGCCGGCCAGAAGCCCCGGACAGTCGGTGATCACGCAGCCCAGCCGGGACAGGTTGGGGGAATGAATCCGGAGGCAAAGCCGCCGGACAAAAGCGAACCGGATCTCGTCGAGGCCAAACTGACTCGGGTCCCGGGCCGCCCACCGCGTTTCCCAGTCCTCGGGGCAACCGGCAATTCGGGCGGCTTCGGATAGGGGGACGGTGGCTCGGCCCCGTTGGTCGGCAAGCTCGGGAGTGCCGTGATAGGCCGCCACGAGAGCAGCCATGCGAAGGGTGTCGAGGTCTCGGGTAGTAGGGGAATCCCAGCTCCCGCTATGGTCGGCGACGGCGTCCCGGAGCCCCCACTCCCGTTCCACAGCGGATTCCAGCAGACGCCGATCGGACCGATCGTTCAGATCCAGCACGCTGGCGAGCTGCTCCGGGGTGAGATCGCCGAATCGGTCCCGGTCCAACCCCTTCAGGTGGGGCAGAAGCCAATCCGAGATGGCCGCCACCAGCTCGCCCGGCTCACGCCAGGTGATCTCCGCCTGTTCCGGAGCACTTGGGTCACTCAAGTGCCGGGCCGACAGAAGGCATCCACTGGTCTTGATGCCAATACCGGTGGGAGCCAGGGATCGGCCGTCGCATAAGGCGTTGAAGGTCGTGGACTTGCCGCCCTGGAGCTCGCCGACCAGGGCGATCTCGAAACGGTTTTCCCGGACGCGCTCGATGATCCCGCCGATCCCGGCAACCGCCGGGTCGGCCGGGTCAGCCACGGAGAGGCTCCGAGCCGCATCCAGCAACTCTATCAGCGTATCCCGGAATGCCGCGTACCGGCCAGGGGTCACGGGGATTCGGCCAGCGCCGCCAGGGCCGCCGCGGTTTCGGACAGACACGCCCGCCGGTCGGCGTCCACCGGTCCGGCCTGAGCCCCCTCCAGCCCCTTCCGGACCGATTCCAGGCGGGCCTCGGACCGCTCCGCCCATTCCCGCCGCAACTGATCTCCCGCATCCTGAAAAGCCGCTCCGATCCGACCGGGCAGCTCGGCCTTCAGCTCGTCGAATTGGCGGGTCAACGACGCTTTCATCCGGCGCCGGAGGGCGGCGGCGGCCATGTTCGCCGGCAGAATCCGGTTGAGCAGGGGGATCTCGTCGGCCAGAATCCGGACGAGAACCCGGGCCAGCGGTCGGAAAGGGCCGATGACGGCAAAGAGGGAGTAATCCAGGGCCAGGACCGCAAATGGGGGAACATTGGCCAAAAACCCGCCATCGATGGCCAGGTCCCGGCGGACCGTTTCTTCCCAGGGCGCGAGCATGAGGCTTTCCTGCTCACTATAGCGCCGGGCCAGCTCCGCTACCCGATCCCGGGCGGCCCGGGCGTGATCGACGAACAGGGCCTCGATCTCAGCTTTAAGCGGCCCTTCAGCCCGGTTGAGACGATCCTGGAGCTCGCCAAGCCCCTCACAGGTGTCGAACCCGTCGATGTAGCTCCGGGAAATGGCCTCTAAGCCATCGACGATCTCCCGGCGGAAACCGGCCTCGATTTCTGACAGTGCTGAAGAAAATTCAGTCGAAAGGGTTTCGTATTCCGCTCGAATGGCGCGCTCCTGTTGTCGGTAGTCATCGAGGAGCACCTGGCGCTCGGCGGCGGTCCGGTCCATGGCGGTCAGCTCGGCCACGCAGCGGGTCCGGGCGAGTCCCACCTGAGTCTGAAGGACCGCCTCGGCCTTTTCAAGGCGGCCGGGCCGGACATTGTCGCGGATGAAGTCGATCAGGCGATCTTCAAGCCCTCCAAAGGTCAGGGCGACCGCGCTGGCTTCAGGCATCGGGTCCCAGCCAGCAACCGGCCCTCGGCCACCAGCCTCCGTTTTGCCCAGCAGACCCTCGATGACCCCCTCGACCACTTTCCGGGAGTCCGGCGCTCCCTCATTCCCCTCGATCCGTTCCCGAATGGCGGGGCCCGGAGTCTCGTCCGGGGCCCGGAGGTTGACCATGACCACCGGGGCGGCGGCCTGCCCCACCGATGCGAGCTGGCTGGCCACTGTCTCCATTAGCCGCCGCTTCTGATCGTCGGTGAGGGTCCCGGCCGCCGGGTCATAGGTAATCACCGTCATGAGCCGGGTGATCCCCTGGCCGAAGACCCGTCCGGAGAGAAAATCTAGCTCCAGGGTGGACAACTGCCGGGGCCCGGTCACCAGGAGCACGACGTCCGACTCCGGAATGACCGTGTAAGTGGTGGCCACCACGGCCGCGTTGACCGAATTGATGCCGGGGGTGTCATAGATGGTCAAGCCCGCCAGGCTGGGGGAAGGCCAAAGGAGCCGGACCCGCTCCGTCTTCGCGGCCAGGGCCGCCCGAGCGTCGGGGGAAGCGGCCGATGTGGCGTCGCGGACCGCCGTCGGGTCGGGATCCATCACCCGGCGGGCTCCGGCTCCGGGACCACCGAGCGGTCCCGGCTCGGCATCATCCACATCCCGGCGGGGTATGATCTCCAGCATCGGGTCAGGGCCATGAGTGATCTCGGTGGGGACCGCCGTGGCCTCGAAGAGGTCGGTGAAAAGGACGTCGGATTTTAAGAAAACGCGGTTGATCAGGGTCGATTTCCCGGTCTTGAACTCACCGACCACCGCGATCCTGTAAGTCCCCGACTGAAGGGCGGCCTGCTCAGTCCGGAGCCGCTCGGCGATATCGTCGTAGCCAGCCCCCGCGATCAGGTCGATGGCGGTCTCGAATCGGGTCTCCATGGGTGTCTGCGCTCCTCGGAAACGTTTACGGCAGCCCGGACTCCAGCCGATCCAAGGCGGTGAAAAACGCCCCGATATGCTCGGACCGGGCCCGGATTTTGGCAATGGTCGAGCCGAGGAGCTCCCCCCGGAATCGGAAGAGGAGGCTTCGCCACTCCTGCTCCGCCTCGGGATGAAAACAAAGGCGGACCCGGCAGTCCCGAATGAAGTCGTCGGCGATCCGCCGGGGGAGGTATCGTTCGTTGGTCAAAACCGCCTGAATTCCCACCAGCGCGTTGCCGGTGATCCGTCGGAGGATGTCGCTGTCCTTGTCCCGGGAATCGGTGGCCGGCGGGTGCCGGTTGGTGGAAAAGGTGGACAGCCGCTCCGGATCACCCCCGTTGGCGGTCACCATCTCGGCCAGCCGAGCCCAGGCGCTCTCGGATTCGTCCCAGAGGGTGGGGTCACAGAAATCAACCGCCCCCCGCAGCTCGTACCTGAGGACGTACTTGAGGTTTCGGGGTAAATCGAGGGTTTCCCGAAGCACCTCCGTAACCGGGCTTTCCGGACGGACGGCGGCAAAACCGTCCAGGAGGCTCCGGAGTCCATCTGCACTTGTCTCACCCTGAAGCAGGGGTCCCAGCCCCGACTCGGTCAGGATCTCCACCAGCTCGTCCTGGATCATCGGGCCGAACTCCTGGATCTCGGCGGACAAGCGGTTGATCAACATGGAAAACCGGGTGCTCATGTTCCGCATCCCGCTGGGGATCGGGTTTTCCCCCCGGTGCTTGATGACGTGGGCTTCGAGGTCGGCCGGGGTCGGCAGGCCGGCCTCGATGGCTTCGGCCTCCTCGGCGAAAATAGTGGTCAATGCCGCCTCCGACTCCCGAATCCGGGAATCATCGGCCACCGACCGGGCTGAGCGGTCCAAGGCGGCCACCAGCTCAGGCCAGAACCCGTTGTCCCGGCCATCACCATACCAGTGGAACCAGCGGTGAAAAGTTTCGGTTTCAAGGTCGATAAGGCCGTTGTCAGCGGGGTGACTCCGGCGAAGGCTGTCGTGAAGGAGCCGGATCCTGGCCTGGAGAGTTTTGTGAGCAGCCGACAGCCGGGACCTGACCCGGTCGTCCTGGTCCGGAAGATGCTGGGCGAGGTGGGTGTTGACCCGATCCATGAGGGCGGCGGCATCCTCCGGCCGGGTCGCCTCGAACGGCCCGGCAAAGACATGGGCCGGCACCCCGGCATCGATAAGATAGCGCCTGTGAATTCGAGCGTTTTCCCCTTCCGGGTCCACCCGCCGGTCCCAGTTGATCACGAAGATCAGACGGCTCAACAGGTCCACCTCATCGGGAAGCCGGGAGACCGAATCCCAGAAGTGGTGAAAGCTTTCGGCCGGCGACGGGTTAGCCCCCGGCCGGCTGGCCACCACCAGGAGATCAGCGTCAGCGGCAACCGTTTCCAGGGTCATGTCCCGAATCCGACGGTTGGGGTCGTCAACGCCGGGCGTATCGATCCAGCGAAGGTGAGGCGACCCGCCGGGAAACGCGGTGTGAATCCGGCAAATCCGCGCCGCGCTCACCCGGGCCATCTGCCCGGCCCGATCGAGATCCTGGGCGTCTTCATCGACATCGGTTAAGGTCCGACCGTAGGCGACCCAGTCGGCCAGCTCCGACAAGGGCCGACCCCGGCGGGGCGGAACGCCCAGATAGGCCCGGCAGTCGTCGAAGTGGGATTGGAGCCGATGGAGGTCCCGGAGCAGCTTGTGGGCGGTGGTCCCGCCGGGCAGCTCCGTTAAGTCCGGAAGCGTCATCCGAGCAAAGGCTCCCGCTGATTCGGGAATCGAAACCGCCTCGGCCCGGTCTGATGGCAGCGCCTCGGCGACGGTTTCGAGGGTCGGCCGCACCACCTGGTCCAGAAATTCGGCCTCAGTGAAAAACGTCAGGTCGAAATCGGACCGGTCCGAATCGTAGTGGATCTCGCAGCAGACCGCCGTGCATCGCTCGTCAAAGGCGGGCAGGGCATCGATCCCGGTGAGGGACCGGAGAAAAGTGGTCTTGCCGGCTTTTTCCAGCCCGGCAATGGCCACCGTGACCATACCACTGGAAAACCGCCGATGGCGCATCTCGACCCGGTCGGCCAGATGGCGGATCGCCGAAATCAGACCGTCGATTTCCATTCGAGCCGCCCGAACGTCGGGGGGGTCCATCTCGCTCAGGGCCGACAGGGCCGAACGGACCGCCTCGAGACGATCGGCATCTTCCCGGCAGCGCTGAAGCAAAGCGGCCAGCTCCGGGGCCCGGGCCTGTCTGCGCTCGACGATTTCCGGATTCAGAGCAGGTTTGTCCATGGGCGGATTGCCTTTCCGGGAAGGGCAGCCTCGCTTTGCCCTTACCCCTTGATCTTGTAAGTCTTAATCTTGCTTAACAGCGATGGATGGCTGATTTCGAGCAGCCGGCCGGCCTGAGTCCGATTGCCGCCCGTCTTTTCCAGTGCCTTGGCAATCAGCCGCCGCTCCAGGATTCTCTGGGCTTCCTTAAGGGAATACCCCTCAAAAGGGTCCTGAGCATCGGTCCCGGCCGCTGACAGACACTCCGGCGGAAGGCTCTCTTCGTCTAAAACCGTCTTGTCCGTCAGCACCATGGCCCGCTCGATAACGTTCTCCAGCTCCCGGACATTGCCAGGCCAGCGGTGTTGCAGCAATCGCTTCATGGCGTCTGGAGATATATCCTGAATCTCTTTGCCCAAAGTCGTGTTGAACCGATCGATGAAGTGGCGGCAGAGCAGAGGGATGTCCTCGGTCCGGTCTCTAAGGGGAGGGAGATTGATGGTCAGGACATTCAACCGATAGAAAAGGTCCTGCCGAAAATTGCCGGCCGCCACTTCCTCAGCCAGATCCCGAGACGTGGCCGCGATGACCCGGACATCGATCTTCCGGGTCCGGCTGTCGCCAACGGGCCGGATTTCGTTTTCCTGGAGAACTCGAAGGAGCTTAACCTGGAGGGTGAGGGGGAGCTCACTGACCTCATCGAGGAACAGGGTGCCTCCGGAGGCCTCCTCGAACAGGCCCTTCCGATCCTTTTCGGCTCCGGTGAAGGCGCCCTTTCGGTATCCAAAAAACTCGCTTTCCAGGAGGTTTTCGGGAATCCCGCCGCAGTTGACCGGAATCAAAGCTTTTTTGTGCCGTATCCCGTTGAAGTGGATGGCTCGAGCAACCAGCTCCTTGCCGGTGCCGCTCTCGCCCCGTATGAGGACGGTGGTGTTGTATCGGGCGACCTTTTCCGCTAAGGCGAAAACCTCCCGCATCACCTTGCTCCGCCCCACCATGTTGCTGAACGTGTGCTCCGACTCGATTTTCCGGATCTGCTCTTTGAGGCGTGAGTTTTCCTGTTTCAGCCGCTCGCGTTCCTCGGCTTTCCGGAGCGTCAGGTGGACCTCATCGGTTTTAAATGGCTTGGCGATGTAATCGTAGGCCCCGAGCTTCATGGCCTCAATTGCCGTGTCAATGTTGCCGTAAGCCGACATCATGATGACGGTGGTCCCCTCCAAACGATCCTCGGCGGCCCTCAAAAAGGCCATGCCGTCCATCCGAGGCATTTTTACATCACAGAGGATGAAGTCGTAGTCCTGGCGGTCGAGCATTTCGAGACCTTCCCGCCCGTCCACCGCGGTGTCGGCGACATATCCGATCCGCCGGAGCAGCACCGTGAGCATGTGGCGCATATTCTCCTCGTCATCGATAATGAGCAACCGCTTGGATGTCTCTTCCGCGGATTTCGGTGTCTGTCTCCGATTTTGAGTCATGGATCTGAATCTATCTTCCCGTTTTGGTTTAGAGAAGCGGCTCTTCGTCGGCATCCAAGCAGGTTCCGCTTTCGGCCAGGGGAAGATAGAGGACCATCGTCGTCCCCTCTCCCTCTCGGCTGACTGCTTGAATCCGCCCCCCGAGCTGCTCGACGATCATGATCGAAGTGGATAAGCCTAAACCGGTTCCCTTTCCCGGATCCTTGGTGGTATAGAAAGGATCGAAGATATCGCCGAGCCGTTCCATGGGAATGCCCACGCCGTTGTCCATCACTTTCAAGCAAAGAATCGGCGGCGGGGGCAAATCCGGCGGCTCAGATGGTTTCTCGTCGATGACTCCGGAATCGATGCGGATCAGCCCGGCGGAATGATCGGCGGCGGCCACGGCATCGGCGGCATTGATCATCAGGTTCAAAAAGACCTGCCGAAGCTGATCGGGATCGGCGATCACCGAGTGACGGGGTGCATTCAACTCAATCTCAACGGAGATTTCCGCCATGAGCGGCTGATGGTCGAGCATTCGGGTCACGTCGGTGATCAGCGCGCCAACGTCCACATCTTTCCGGTCTCCGGAGGAGGGGCGTGAAAAGTCGAGCAGTTGTCTGATGATGGCGTGAATCCGAGCGATCTCCGCCTCGGCCCGGTCCAAAAACTCCCGACGTTCCGATTCGCTGATATCATCGCTTTTCAAGAGGTCGAGATAGCCGACGACAATGGCGATGGGATTGCCGATTTCATGAGCGATGCCGGCGGAAAGCCGGCCCACGGATGCCAATTTCTCCGCCCGGATGACATCCCGCTGGGCCTGCCGAAGCTCTTCGTTGGCATCCTTGAGCGACCGGATGGTGGACTGGAGCTGATCCCGGTCCTCCGAAATCCGATGAATCATCCGGTTCAAGGCTCTTGACAGTTGATTAAACTCGTTTTCCTCGGCGTTGTCCAGAAAAAGCAGCTCATCCTCGTCCCGGTAGCTTTCGGCTCGGCGAAGCAATCGATATAGGGGCTTAACCGATACTTTCGATATCCGATAGACGCCGATCATCGAGAAGAGGATGCAATTGATGAAAATATAGACGAAGAGGAAGCTCTGAGTATTCCGGAGGGTCTGATAGACTGGATTCAGCTTGAATAGCATGGAGGCTCCGCCAATGAGCTCTCCGTCGCGCAGCAACGGCACCGAAATCGTGAGGTATTCGTTGTATTTCCAGACCACCCCCCAGGTATCGCCGATATACCCGATGACTCGCTTTCCATCGGCAATGGCTTTCCGGGCTCGTGACGCCAATGCCTCATGGCGATCGGCGCACTCGGAACCGGCGGAATAGATGGTCCCACCCTTGGAGTCGAGAATCATTAAGCAGGTGTACCCGGCCGAGTTGATTTCTGCCGCATAATGATTCGAGATCATGGATGAATCGATTCCAATGCCCGTCTCCTCATCCCGATTCAACAGCGGTTCAACAGATGTAGCGAGCAGCTCACCGTTATCCGCGGCACTGTTTATGAGAATCCGTTGAACTGAGATGATCATCACGAAATCGGTCAGCAGCATTGCCGCCGCCAACAAAACGATCAGATTCAGCCCAATCTTGGTTTTCAGTCCGAA
>CAYNGG010000071.1:0-12979 GCA_964396575.1 uncultured Desulfobacteraceae bacterium
CGAGCTCCATGTCGTCTGCTTCTTCCTCGTCGCCAAGATCGAGGTCAAGCTCCATGTCGCCGCCTTCATCGGCGGGGGCTTCATCCTCTTCGCCGAAGTCAAGCTCCATCTCGCCGGATTCTTCATCGTCGCCGAAGTCAAGCTCCATCTCTCCGGCTTCTTCTTCGTCACCGAGGTCAAGCTCCAGCTCTTCGGCTTCTTCCTCATCACCGAGGTCGAGCTCCATCTCGCCGGCTTCTTCCTCGTCACCGAGGTCAAGCTCCAGCTCTTCGGCTTCATCCTCATCGCCGAGGTTAAGCTCCAGCTCTTCGGCTTCATCCTCATCGCCGAGGTCAAGCTCCATCTCGCCGGCTTCTTCCTCGTCACCGAGGTCGAGCTCCATGTCGCTTTCATCATCGGAAGACGCTGCTTCTTCCTCACCTAAGTCGAGGCTCAGCTCCGCTTCTTCCTCAGCTTCCGAGTCGAGATCCATTTCCAGATCGATCTCTTCATCTACGCCCTCGTCCGCTTCGGAAGTGTCATCCAGATCCAGATCAAGCTCCAGCTCTTCAGACTCCGCCCTTTCTTTCGATTCATCCATGAAATCGGTCTCCTCTACCAGGCCGGGCATGTCATCGAGGGCGGTCAGGTCCAGGTCATCCGATTCGTCGATTTCCACCTGGAGTCGATCCGCATCCGCATCCGCGTCCTCGCTTGTATCCTCGTCGATGTCCATGTCGAGATCGAGGTCGAGTGACAGCTCATCAGGATCGGCCGCTGCTTCGTCCTCGTCGGTTTCGTCCCCGATGATCTCGTCGAGGTCTGAGAGATCAAGCTCATCCGATCTTTCCACCGCCATGCCCTCGTCACCTTCCTTAGCCTTATCGTCGGCAAGGGCTTTATACATATTGGGGGCGTTGAACTCGACGGTGGCATATTCGTCCGGGTCGATCTCCTCGTCGTCGGCCAGCTCCACGGAAACCGATTCGGCTTCGTCGCTTTCGAGGGCTTCGTCAAGTCCGGAAAGGTCGAATTCGTCTTCATCGGCGACGTAATCGTCTTCCATATCCATGTCGAGGCTGATGTCGAGATCCTCGTAAGATTCCGAGTCGTCATCATCGGATTGCAGCGCCACCATCTCTTCTTCGGCGCCGGCATCCGCTTCATCATCGAGGATGATATCTTCAGCATCCGACTCCTCGGGATAACGCTCTTCATCCATTTCCTCATCGTCTAGGTCGTCGAGGTTGGGCAGGCCGAGATCCTCCAGCACTGGCGCGGAAACCATCTCCACCGTTGCCGGCTCTTTGGCAGCCGATGGCGGCTCCGGCTTCTGAGGCGTTTCCGCCGGAACATGCTGTTCCGCCGGGGGCGCTTCATCCTCTTCTACCTCGAACAAGTCGGCGATGTCGGAAAGGTCAAAGCCCACGAGCCCGCTGGGGGTTTCGCTCTTGGGGACCGGCACGCCGGGCACGGGCGCGGACTCATCCTTGACCCGAAGCCCTTGGGGCTTGGCGCTCGTTTCAGCGGCCTTCTTGACGCCTCGAACCGGCTGGGCCTTCAGGCGGAGCTTTTCGGTCGGCTCACCAGCCTCGACAGCGGTCGCCGGCTCAGGTGCGGGCGGATGCGCCAAAAATACGTGGCTGCACTTGGCACACCGGACCTTCGAGCCCTTGGGCTTCAATCGCGTCTCATCAATTTCGAAGCTGGTGTTGCATTTTGAACAGGTGATAATCATAAACCAACCTCACCGGTTGGGCGGATTTCCAAATCCGGCCCGACAATCGCCGTTCCGGCCGGCTTTGTCCGCCGACCCACTATGGGCTCAGATGATAAATATCCGGTAATTGTCTGTATTCCTCCGCGTAATCCAGCCCGTATCCCACAAGATATCCAGATTCCACAACATGGCAGGCGTAATCCACGCAAACGGCTGTCTCCCGTCGCTCCCGCTTGTCGATCAGGGCGCAGACCCGGACGCTGTGCGCCTTGCGGGAGGTAAACAGATCAATCAGGTAGGAGATCGTCAGGCCTGAATCGACAATGTCCTCCACTATCAATACGTCCTTCCCCGTCAGATCGGTTTCAACGTCTTTGGTCAGCCGGACCGATCCGGAGGAGGTCATATCATCTCCGTAGGAGGCCGTTCGAACGAAATCGATCTGTACCGGCAGCGTCAAGTGCCGTATGAGGTCGGCCAGAAAGACAAACGCTCCCTTTAGCACACCGATGAGGATCGGGGAGCGGCCCTGATAATCGGCTGACAAGGTTCTACCCAAGGCGGCGACACTGGATTGAATGGCATCCCGTTTCAGAACAGGAACAAATTCAGGCATGTATAATTACCGTTTCCCGCTGCGTGGCGTCGTCAGATGTTCTTCTGACATCTATACGGAGCAAGTTACATCCGTTATAAGCCTTTTGTCAAATAGATTTGATCCGCTACAGGCCGGCTTGACTGAGCTGCTCGACGATCTGCCGCTGGGAATCGGTCAGATGGCTGGGCATGTTGACCTGGACGGAGACATAGAGGTCTCCCCGGCCGTTGCCCTGCATGTGAGGCAGCCCGTGTCCGGACAGCCGCATTTTCGTCTTATGACGGGTGCCCGGCGGGATTTTCAGGCTCAGCTCCCGATCGTCCAGGGTCGGAACCGAGATGTGAGTGCCCAAAAGCGCCTCGCTCAGCTTGATCTCCCTGGAGATCAGCAGATCATAACCGTCCACGTCGTAAAGGGAATCCGGCGTCACCTTCGACTGGATGAAAAGATCCCCCGGCGGACCGCCGTAAGGGCTCTCCTCGCCCTTCCCGGCCAGGCGGAGCTTTTTCCCGGTGATCATGCCCTTGGGGATTTTCACCGTGATGTTCTCCGATTTCCCCTTGTGCTGGAAGGTGACCGTTTTCCGGGTGCCGGTGGCCACCTCCTGAAGGGTCAGGGGGATCTCATAGACGAGGTCGGAGCCCTTGAGCCCGGCTGCCTGGCCGCCCCCCTTGCCGAAACCGCCGAACGGCGAGCCGCCGCCAAAGGAAAACCGAACGTTGTCGCCCTTGCCGGTAAAGAAGTTGGCCCCGCCGAATCCGAACTCGTTGAAAATGTTCGAAAAGTCGAACCCCTTGAAAATATCCTCCTGGGAATACCGCTGCTGGAAATCGTCGGAACCGTAGGTGTCGTATTGCTTCCGCTTTTCCGGATCGCTCAGCACGGCATAGGCCTCGCTGATCTTCTTGAACTGCTCCTCAGATGCCTTGTCCCCCTTGGCGTGATCGGGGTGGTGCTTCATTGCCAGCTTTCGATATGCTTTCTTGATCTCCAAGTCGGTGGCATTTTTGCCAACCCCCAGGATCTTGTAATAGTCCTCAGCCATTTATATCATCTCCGTTTCATGAAGTGAGTCTATCCATCCGCGAAAATGTCTCAATGATGACCTAACCATTTAAATTTAAGTTTAAATCGTATCATGTCAAGGCATTTTCGGCCGACCGGATCAGCGGCCTTCCGCGGCGGAACGGAGTCGGTCCAGGCGGAGGCGCTCCCGGTCGTCAAAGAGCCGTCCGGACCCCAACCGAACGGCCGCCATGGTCCCGAAGCCGGTGCCGGCGGCGATGAGGAACATGATCAGGATCTGATATTTGACCGCTTCCACCGGCGGGTTCCCGCCGAGGATCTGTCCGGTCATCATCCCGGGCAGGCTGACCAGCCCGGCGGCGGCCATGGAGTTGATAATCGGGATCAGGCCGCTTCTCATGGACTCCCGCCGGATCGTCTCGATAGCCTCGTGCCAGGGATGGCCCAGCACCAGCCGGGCCTCGATGACCGTCCGGTTATCCCACGCGGTCTGGGTCAAACGGTCCAGGGACAGGGCGATCCCGTTCATGGTGTTGCCCAAAAGCATCCCGAGCAGGGGAACGGCGTACTGAGGCTGATACCAGGGCTCCACGTCGATGACGACGGTCAGGGCGATTACGGTAATGGAAAACGACGACAGACACATGGACAGGGTGCCCAGGCCGAATCCCCAGAAACCGGCGAACCGCCGCTTCTGACGGCTCATCACCTCCCGGCCGGCGGCCGTGAGCATCACCAGGGCCATGAGGCTGAGCCATCCCAAATGGACGTGGGCGAACAGCGCTTTTAAGACCAGGCCGATCAAAAGGAGCTGGACGGTGGTCCGGAGGGCGGCGACCAAAATTTGCCGGGTCAACCCGAGGCCCATCCGTCGGGACAGGAGCGCCACGGCCACGACCAGAACCGCGGCCAGGGAGAGATCCAAAGGGGTCAGGGGGATGATTTGCATCGGTCGGCTCAGAGCGGAAACAGGCCGTCGGGGCCCATAAGATAGGATCGGGAGGCCACCCGCCGGAGCTGAACCGGATCATGGCCCACCCAGACGACCGGGACCCGCTCGTTTTCCCGGTAGTCGGAGATGAGGGCCTCGGCCCGGTGGATGTTGTCGGCGTCGAGACTGGCGGTGGGCTCGTCTAAAAGCAGAGCCCGGGGTTTGTTGGCCAGGAGGCGGAGGATGGCCAGGCGCTGGCGCTCACCGCTCGACAGCCGGCTCACCGCCCAGTCCACCGCCTTCGGGTCGATCCCCAGGCGATCCAGGGGAAGCCCGTCGGTGGTTGGGAAGTGGTCCCTCACCCGATCATGCCACCAGGCGCTTTCGGCCGGCAATAAGCCCACCCGCCGGCGCCAGGCCGGGCCGGACAGGGCCGCCGAGCTGGTCTCCCCCAGTTGGACCGTCCCCTCAAAGGGCTCCATGTCGGCGGCGGCCCGGAGCAGCCGGGTCTTGCCGATCCCCGACGGTCCGGTGATCCCGACGCATTGGCCGGCCTCGACCGTCAGGTCGATCGGCCCCACCGCCCCGATCCGAACCGATCGGAAGGTCAGCATCCGGACCCCGCCCGGATGGCCACCATCAGGACCGAAATGGCCGACGGCGTCATCCCGTCGATCCTCGAGGCCTGCCCCAGGGACCGGGGACGGACCGCCGACAGCTTTTCCCGGAGCTCGTTGGACAGCCCGTGAACCCTCTCATAATCGAGCCAGTCGGGGATCTCCATGCCCTCCATCCGGCGGAACCGGGCGATCTCCTCGGCCTGGCGCCGGATATAGCCCTCGTACTTGATCTCGACGGCCACTCGCCGGCGGACCGACGGGGGCAGGGGAACGGGGCTCGGCCTTAGCCGGTCAACCACGTCGTAGTCGAGCTCGGCCCGCTTGAGGAGCTGGTCGAGGGCGACGCCGGTCCGGATGGGCGGGCTGTTCCGCTCGGCCAGATAGGCGTTGGTCGCTTCGGTGGGCCGGATGCTGGTCCGGCGGACCCGGTCGATCTCGGCGGCGATCCGGTCCCGCCGGGCTTCCATCTCGTACCGGGCATCCGAGTCGATAAGCCCCAGCTCGTGGCCGATGGCCATCAGGCGGATGTCGGCGTTGTCTTCCCGGAGCATCAGCCGGTATTCGGCCCGTGAGGTGAACATCCGGTAAGGCTCCCGGGTCCCGCGAGTCACGAGATCATCGACCATCACCCCCATGTAGGCCTGGGCCCGGTCGAGGAGAAAGGGGGGCCGGCCCTGAACCTGGCAGGCGGCGTTGATCCCGGCCCAGATCCCCTGGGCCGCGGCCTCTTCGTAGCCCGAGGTCCCGTTGATCTGGCCGGCGAGAAAGAGGCCGGCGATCCGCCGGGTCTCGAGGGTGGGCCGGAGCCCCACCGGGTCGATGTAGTCGTATTCAATGGCATAGGCCGGCCGGATGATCTCCGCCTCGGCCAGGCCCGGCACCGAGTGGACGAGCCGGATCTGGATCTCGATGGGCAGGCTGTTGCCCAGCCCGCTGGCGTAGATCTCCTCGGTATCCACCCCTTCCGGCTCCAGGATGACCCGGTGGGCGTGGCGGTCGGGGAATTTGACCACCTTGTCTTCGAAGGAGGGGCAGTACCGGGCGGAGACGCCGGAGATGGCCCCGCTGTAGAGAGCCGATCGGGTCAGGTTCTCCTCGACGATCCGGCGGGTGGCCTCCGTGGTCCGGCCGATGTAAGACGGGAGATTGGGGGGATCGACCCGGCGGGTAAAAAAGGAGAACGGCCTGGGCTCGGTGTCGGCCGATTGCTTGTCAAAGGCGGAAAAATCGATGCTCCGCCGGTGGAGCCGGGGCGGGGTTCCGGTTTTCATCCGGCCGAGTGGAAAGCCGAGCTCCCGGAGGTGGCCGGGGAGGCCGTAGGCGGCCGGTTCCCCGGCCCGGCCCGACTTGAACGTCGCCTCCCCGATGTGGACCCGGCCGCTTAAGAAGGTCCCGGTGGCCAGGACGACGGTCCGGCCCGAATAGCCGAACCCGGTCCGGTCACGGACCCCGGTCACCCGGTCGGCCTCCAGAACCAGCCGCTCCACCAGGGCCTGCTTGATGTCCAGTCGGGCCTGGCCCTCGAGGACCGACTTCATGATCCGGTGGTACCGGTTCTTGTCGTTCTGGGTCCGGCTGGACTGGACCGCCGGCCCTTTCCGGGTGTTTAAGGTCTTGTATTGAATGGCCGACTGGTCGGTGACCCGGGCCATCTCGCCGCCGAGGGCGTCGATCTCCTTGACGAGCTGTCCCTTGGCCATCCCGCCGATGGAGGGGCTGCACGGCATGGCCGCCACCTTGTCGAGGTCGATGGCCAGCAGGAGTGTCTCGCAGCCCATCCGGGCGGCGGCCAGGGCCGCTTCACACCCGGCGTGGCCGGCTCCCACGACGATGACCTCGTATTGTTTCGAATCCGCTCCCATGGTGATGTTGATTTACAAACCGTCCGTCGCTCGGTTATGATCGTTTCGATCTATTCTATACGCCCATTGCGCCGCCAAGGTCAAGGCACGATGGGCCGCCGGAGGGGTGATGACCACACGCTATCGAAGCTTTTCGGCCTACTTACGGGAGATCTTCGGATGCCGGGTCCAGAAGATCACCATCGACGCCGGCCTCACCTGTCCCAACCGGGACGGGACCGTCGGGACGGGCGGGTGTATCTATTGCAACGATCGGGGATCGGGGACCGGGGACTTCGCCCGGGGCCTGTCGGTAACCGACCAGATCCGCCGGGGCAAAGCGGCAATGGCCAAGCGGTATAAGGCCCGGCGGTTTATCGCCTATTTCCAGTCCTTTTCCAACACCTACGCCCCGCTGGACCGGCTCCGGGAGCTCTATGACGCGGCCATGGCCGACCCGGCGGTGGTCGGGCTGTCCATCGGCACCCGGCCGGACTGCGTGGACGGGCCGACCCTCGACCTCATCGAGGGATATGCCCGGCGCCCGGGCCGGCTGGTCTGGATCGAGTACGGCCTCCAGTCGGCCTCCGATCAAACCCTGGCCCGGATCAACCGGGGCCATGATCTGGCCTGCTTCCGCCGGGCCGTGGCCGCCACCCGGGGCCGGGGCATCCGAATCTGCGCCCACGTCATCCTCGGGCTCCCCGGCGAGGGCCGTCAGGAGATGATCGCCACCGCCGAAGAGCTGGCCCGCCTGGGGCTCGACGGGATCAAGCTCCACTTGCTCTATGTTATCCGCAACACCCCCCTGGAAACCCTCTATCGCCGGGGGGATTATGTTCCCCTGGGTCCGGATGAGTATGCCGAGCGGGTCTGCGACGTTCTGGAGCGGCTGCCGGCCGGGATGGTCATCCAGCGGCTCACCGGTGATCCTCACCCCGAAGAGCTGGTGGCCCCGGCCTGGGCTCTGGAAAAGGGCCGGAGCCTGGCGGCCATCCAGGCGGCGCTGGCCCGGCGGGACACCCGGCAGGGCCGGCTAGCGGATGCGGCCGGTCAGGAGAATCCGCCGCCGTCCCCCGTGGATGATCCGCCGGGCGCTCAAGCCTGACGGCGCGCTGTCCGCCAGCCGGGGATCGGGGAGGATAATGGCCGTCCGCCAGCCCCGGAAGGCCGCCGAGAGATGGGCCGATAGCTCGGCAAACAGCTCGGCACTGGCCTCGGGCGTGCTCAGCCGAAGGCCGTAGGGCGGGTCGATGACCACCAGGCCGGGGGGCCATCCGGTCGGCGGACGGACCGTCCGGGCGTCGGCACAGGCCACCGCCACGGTCCCGTCGAGCCCAGCGGCCCGGACCTGGCGGGCCAAAGTCGAGCAGGCCGCCGGGTCGCAATCCGAGGCGAAGACGACCGGCCGGTCCGGATAGCGGACCGTGGCGTCGGCCTCCCGGAGAAGGTGCCGCCACCGGCCCGGCTGAAACGATGGCCAGTCCATGAAGGCGAATTCCCGATACCGCCCCGGCGGGATGCCGGCCAGTATCATGGCCCCCTCGAGAGCGAAGGTCCCGGCCCCGCAGAGCGGGTCCACCAGGGGCCGGCCGGGGGCCAGGCCGCCAAGCCGGAGGATCGCCGCCGCCAGGGTCTCCCGGATGGGCGCCCGCCCGACCGAGGCCTTGAGGCCCCGCCGGTAGAGCATCTCCCCGCTGGTGTCGATGGAGACGGTGAACCGGTCGTCAACTCCCCGGATAAAGATGGTTTGAGGGGCGGGCGGAGCCCCGGAAGCCTTCGCCGGCCCCCAATCGGCCATCCGGGCCTCGATGGCCGCTTCAGTCCGCTCGGCGATGGCCCTCCGGTGGTGGAGCCGGCAGTGGCGGACGGCCGCGGTCACCCGGACCGGCGTCCCCGGCTTGAGGTAGAGCTCCCAGGGGATCGCGGCCAGACGGGCCGCCAGTCCGTCGAACCGGGTCGCCCGGACGGTATCGATCCGCATGAGAATCCGGGTGGCGGTCCGGAGGTGGAGATTGGCCCGGTAGGCATCGTGGAGCCGGGCCGTAAACCCGACCCCGCCGGGCTCGGCCTCGGCCTTGACGCTGGAAATCGCCACCGGCGGAGCGGTCAGCTCGGCGGCGCACAGCTCGGCCAGGCCCGGGGCGGTGACCGCGAAAAACGACAGCGGCCGGCCGGTGATCCGTCGCCGGATTCGTTTGTCCAGAGCGGTTGTTTCACTCATGAGCGGCCTTCCAGCTCGGCGGCCCGAGCCCGGATTCGGGCCGGGGCCTGAGCGTCCATCTCCCGACGGACCTGAAGGAGAATCACCGATCCGATCACCAGAACCCCTCCGAAAATCTGGAGCGGCGCCATGGTCTCCCCCAGAAAAATATAGGAGAAAACCCCGGCGGTGATCGGCTCCAAAGTGGCCGTGACGCTGGCCCGGGTGGCCCGGACCCGGTTGATCCCCTCGAGGTAAAGCCCGAACGGGACCAGAGTCCCCAGGATGCCGATGTAGCCGATCCAGAGCCACTCCACCGGCTCGTACCCGCCGCGGAAGCCGGACAGGGGCGGGTGGAGGAGGTTCCAGGACACGGCGGCAAACCCGAAGGCAAAGAGGAGAACGGTCCACGGGTTGTACCGCCGCATCCCGTATTCGCTCATGAGCGAGTAGGCGGCAAAGGAGACGGCCGACAGGAGACCGCTTACAATCCCGAGCCCGTTGAGCTGAACAACCGAGAGCCGATAGGCGCCCACCACCAGGTAGCAGCCGACCGTGGCCCCGACAATGGCCACCACGGTAAGCCGGCTCAGGCGCTCCCGGGCAAAGGTGACCAGGTAGATGGCGATGAGGCTCGGCCCCAAATACTGGAGCAGGATGGCCGCGGCCACGTTGATCCGGCTGATGGTAAACAGGTAGGTGAACTGGTTGAGGGCCACCCCGAAGATCCCCAGGGCGGCGAAATAGAGGAGGTCCCGCCGGGCAACGGCCAGGAGGTCCCGCCGGCGCAGGATGAGCCAGCCCAGGAGGACGGCCGCCGCAAGGGTCAGCCTCATCTGAACCACGGCAAAGGGGGTGATCCCCCGGTTGAACAAAAATTTGGCCGATGATCCGGAGATGGCCCAGAGCACCGCGGCGGTTACGATGCAGAGGTAGCCCCATCCCGGACCAGAGGCGGATCGAGTCGTCATGGGCGGTCGCGCTTTCAAAAAGGCTTGAATCCCGCCGTCAGGCGGTATAGGCTGGGCCGTTAATGGACCCGCTGGCCTTCTAACAAGCCCGCCCCCGGTTGTAAACGGAATTCGGCCCGCGGGAGCGGTTTTCAGGAGGTGAGATCAATGGCTGATGTCTGGGTGGACCGGTGCCCCGATTACGAACCCGACCGGCTCCGGGAGATCCTGACCCGGCGGCTCGACGCCATGCTATACGGACGGATCGGCGCCGGCACGCGAGTGCTCATCAAGCCCAATCTTCTCCTGCCCGCCCGGCCGGATACCGGGATTCTCACCCACCCGGCCGTGGTTCGGGCCGCCGCCGAGTATGCTCTGGATCGGGGGGCCCGGGTCCGGATCGCCGACAGCCCGGCCATCGGGACGTTTAAGCGGGTCCTTCGGGTCGGCGGGCTGGCGGAAGCCCTGGCCGGTCTCGACGTGGAGCTGACTGAATTCCGGGAGACGGTCCGGGTCCGGATCGGTGAGCCTTTCGGCGAGGTCGAGCTGGCCCGGGAGGCCGTGGCGGCCGACGTGATCATCAATCTGGCCAAGCTCAAGACCCACGCTCAGATGCGGCTGACCCTCGGCGTCAAAAACCTCTTCGGCTGCGTGGTGGGCCTCCAGAAGCCGGAATGGCACATGCGGAGCGGGGTGGACCGGGACCTCTTCGCCACTCTCCTGGTCCGGATCTGCCGGACCCTGGCGCCGGCGGCCACGGTGGTTGACGGGATCATCGGCCTCGAAGGCCACGGTCCGGGCAAAGGGGGCACTCCGCGAGCCCTTGGCGTGTTGATCAGCGGGGCCGATGCCCCGGCCGTGGACGTGGCGATCTGCCGGATGGTCGGCCTCGACCCCGACCGGCTCCCCACGGCGGCCGCGGCCCGACGCCTGGGCTTGTTGGATGACGATGGCGGGACGGTGATCGGAGACTGGCGGGAGGGGGAATTCGGCGATTTCAAATTGCCCGCCCTGGGACCGCTCACCTACGGCCCTCGGCCGATGCGGCGGCTCATGCGGCGGCATTTGCTCCAGCGGCCGGCGGTCCGCCCGGAGGCCTGCCGGGTCTGTGCCGAATGCGTCCGATACTGCCCGGCCGAGGCCATCACCCTGACGGAGACGGCGGTAACCTTTGATTATGACCGGTGCATCCGGTGCTACTGCTGCATCGAGATCTGTCCCCACGGGGCCTTGCGGGCGGTGGAGACCCTGCCGGGCCGGGGCCTTCGGGCCGTCGGGGGCCTGTTTCGCCGGATCACCGCCCGATAAGGAGATTATATGGAAACCCTTCTGGTGACTGGCGGGAGCGGATTTATCGGCGCCAACTTCATCCGCTACGTCCTCTCCGAAACCGACTTTTCCGGCCGGGTCGTCAACCTCGACAAGCTCACCTATGCCGGAAATCCCGAGAACCTGGCTGACCGGGCTCCCGAGTGGGGCGACCGGTACATCTTCATCCGGGCCGATATCCGCGATTCCGAGGCGGTGGCCGAAGTCTTCGACGCTTACGGGGTGGACGCCGTCTGTCACTTTGCCGCCGAGTCCCACGTGGATCGGTCCATTGTCGGGCCGGACGACTTCATCCGGACCAACATCAACGGGACCTTTAACCTCCTGGAAGCGGCCCGCCGGCGGATCGACCGGATTATCCGGTTTCACCACGTGAGCACCGACGAGGTTTACGGCTCCCTGGGCGATACGGGCTATTTCACCGAGACCACGCCCTACCAGCCGAGCAGCCCTTATTCCGCCTCCAAGGCCGCCTCCGACCACCTCGTCCGGGCCTACCATCGGACCTATGGCCTGCCCATCACCGTCTCGAACTGCTCCAACAATTACGGCCCCTACCAGTTTCCGGAAAAGCTCATCCCGCTGATGATCTTAAACGCCCTGGCCGACCGCCCCCTGCCGGTTTACGGCGACGGCCGAAACGTCCGGGATTGGCTCTACGTCCGGGACCACTGCCGAGCCGTCTGGGATGTGATCCGGCGGGGGGTCACGGGAGAGACTTACAATGTTGGAGGGCGGTGTGAAATGCGGAACCTGGAGGTGGTCGAGACCCTCTGCGACCTCGTCGATGAGATCCAACCCCGGCCCGCCGGGACCTCACGGCGGGACCTGATCACCTTTGTCAGGGACCGGCCCGGCCACGACCTCCGCTACGCCATTGACTGCACCAAGATCGAAGAGACCCTCGGCTTTTACCCGGAAGCCTCATTCCGGACCGGGCTGAAGGAGACGATCCACTGGTACCTCGACCACGAGGATTGGGTCCGGCGGGTCCAGAGCGGCGACTACCGCCAGTGGATTCAGCGCCATTACGGCGAGGAAGGAGGAGCGGGATCATGAGACCGGCATCCGATTATATTGTGTTTCCCCTGGATCTGCCTTCGGCCGATGAGGCCAAAGGGTTTGTCCGGCGCCTGACCGGCCGGGTGGGGATGTTCAAGGTGGGGCTCGAGCTCTTCATCTCGGCCGGCCCCGGGATCGTTCGGTTCATCCGGGAGGAAGCCGGGGCGAGGGTCTTTCTCGATCTCAAGCTCCACGACATCCCGGCCACCGTCTCCCGGGCCGTGGACCGGATCGCCGGGCTGGGGGTCTCCCTGGCCACCGTCCACTGCGGGGAGACTCCCCGGATGCTCGAAGCCGCCGCGGCCGCCGCCGGGGATCGAGTGGGCATTCTGGGCGTTACCCTTCTCACCAGCGTCTCCGGCCCGGACCTGGCCGGCGCCGGTTTCACGGATGACCTGGCCGGGGACCCGGCCGCCCTGGTGGCCCGCCGGGCCGCCGCCGCCCATTCGGCCGGATGCGCGGGGGTCGTCTGTTCGGGGCAAGAGGCCAAGGAGATCAAGACCCGGTTCGGCCCCGCGTTTCTGGCGGTCACGCCGGGGATTCGCCCGGCATTCGAGGTTTCGGCCGACGATGACCAGCGCCGGATCACCACCCCGGCCCAGGCCGTCCGGGACGGCGCCGACTACCTGGTTATCGGCCGCCCCATCCGGGACGCGGCCGACCCTGCCGACGCCGCCGCCCGGATTGCCGGGGAGATTGCCGGGGGGCTTGCGGATGGCT
>CAYNGG010000072.1:0-10608 GCA_964396575.1 uncultured Desulfobacteraceae bacterium
TCTCCCGGATCGCGGCCTGGTTCGGCCCCTTCGGGGACCAGGCCATGCGGGAGAGCACCTACCTGATCGACAAGCTCATCGAGCGGTTTTAGTACGGCGTCCGCCGTCGGCCTGGATGCGGCGCTCTGCTAAAGGAGCGACAGGCGGACCATCAGGTAGATACAAAGGACGCCCAGGGCGGCGGCCGTGGGGGTGAGGATGTAGAACCAGCGGCGGTAGAAGCGCATGTAGGCCAGAAGCTCGTCTTCGGACGGCCGGGGGCTGACCAGGCCGGTGGCGTTGAGGAAGCGTTCGGCCTCACGGGCCCGGACCCGGTGGCCGCCGGCCTTTAAAACCGCGATCGTTTCCTGGACCCGGGCGACCGCCCGGCGCCGGTCCCGAGCGGTCCGGAGATTTCCGGCGGTGTATTGCTCCCGGATTTGCAAAAAGAAGCCGTAGGCGGCTTCGGCTTCCTGGTGGCGGGCCTCGGTCCGCTGGGCCTCGGCCTGCTTCCGCCGGTCGATTTTTTCGGACAGGGTGGTTCGGGTGGTGGCGATGGCATCGACCCAGCCTCGGATCTGATCCCGGCGGGCGGTGTCCCCCGCGCTGTCGAACAGGGCGGCGAACCGTTCGAGGGCCTCCTGTTGGGCCATGAGGGTATCGACGTGGGCAACGTCGGCGGGGGTGGACCGGTAGGCCTTGTGGACCGACGCGGCCTGATCCATGAGGTATTTGGCGGCCCGGCGGCGCTGGGTCGTGATCCCCTTGTCCGTCTTGTGGATGGTCCGGCGGAGGGGATCGAGGGCCGAGTCCGGGCATCCCCCTTCCTTGAGGATAGCGTACCGGGCTCGAACCTCGCCGATGGCGGTCCGGACCTCGGCCACCTCCTCTAGATATCCGATCGCCTCGTCTTCATCCCGGGGCTTCATAATCCGGGGTTTGGGGACCCGCCGCCAGATGGCCTCGGTCTCCTCCCGGAGAGCGATGGCCGTTTCGGTGGCGGCCAGAGTAGTGTCGAATTGCTTGAGCTTCCGCTGGAAGAGGTGCCGGGGGGCGGGGTCGTCACCGGCGTGGAGAGCGGCGGACAGAATGGCTTCGAATCGGTCCAGCCGGGCCTGGTATTCGACTCGCGCCCTGGCCGACAGCTCATCGGCGCTGAAGTGGAGGCTGCCGCCCGGCCGGAGCCGGAGAGTGGCCGTGAACAGGGCCGGGAGATGGCGGTCAACCCGGCCCGATTGGTGGGCCAGGACCAGCTCGCGAATGGACCGCTCGACGGCCTCGGCCACCGTGTCCGGGTCCCGTCGTTTCCGCCGCCGGCCGACCCGCTCACGAATCTGAGCGGCGATGATCGAGTCGAGCGCGGTGGTTAGCCGGTGGGGGGTCTCAGCGGACATGGGAAGAGCGGGGATCAGGCGTTCTGGCGGCAGCGGATGAGGTGGCGGGCGAAGTCCCGCCGGCGTCGGTCATGGTGGCGGAGCAGGGTTTCAAGGGAGCCCTTTATCCGCCAGGAGTAGCCCCGGTCCATGAGCCGGCGGAGCAGCTTCCAGCCCCGGCCCAGCTCGGCCAGACCCCCGGCCACCGTCTCCCGCCGCTGAACCAGCTCCTCACGGGCATCCCGGGAGGCGGTCTGGAAGGGGGCCAGAGCGGTCCGGACGGGGTCCTGGCGGGCGGCGTCAGCCATGGCGGCCACGTAACGCCGTTCCCGGTCCCGGATTTGATCGATGGCCTCGTCTAAGGGACGGAGCTTCTGGTCTTCGGTCCGGAGGCGGGGGACGGTGGATGGCCGGCTGGCGAACCGGTCCCGGAGGATGGCGAGCATCCGGGCCGATCGCATGAGCGGGTCGGCCGCTTCCTGGACGGCGAGGCGAAAGGTCCCGGAGCGGTCAACCAGGGTTCGGATGATCTCTACCTCATCGGCAACGGCGAAGAGGAGCTCGATTTGCTGAGCTTTTATGCGGTGGAAGTAGCGGCGGGTCCGCTCGGCCGACCCGTTCCGGCGGGGGCTGATCTCCGAAAGACGGAGGTCGCTCAGTTGAGGCCGGGTTCGGGCGCAGGCCTCGGCCACGGCATCGGCGTCGGCCAGAAGGGCCGCATGATGGCGGTCATAGTCCCGCCGAAGGCGGCGGTCATCGACCGCCGGATGGCCCAGAGCCTCATCCAGGGCCGCGGCGGCCCGGACAAAGGCGGCCAGGGACCCGGAGAACCGGTGCCCGGACAGAGCCCGGATCTCACCGTCAAGGGTGGTGTCGGGATGTTCGGCCATCTCGGATCAGCCGGTCCCCTCGCCGATGAGCTTCTGGATCTCCTTGCGGTTTTCCTCGATTTGCTCGAGCCGGAGCAGATCGTTTTTCTGGTAGATGTCCTCGGCTTCCTTGAGTGCGCTGTATTCCATCTCCCACTGGGGCCCGGCGGCGATCTGATCGCCCACCAGGGAGGCGTATCGTCCCAGGACCCGGTTGCCGTCGTCAATGCTTTCGACGATCATGATCATCGACTGGGTGACCTTGGCCACGCCGGAGCAGATCTGGGAGACGTTATCGACGGCGACCTTCATGTGCTCGGCCCCGGCGGCGAACTTATCGACCATGTTGACGTGGATGTCCCCCCGCTCCTTGAAGTCGTTGATGAGGCTGCGGTAGCTTTTCAGGGCCGACTGGTATTTGACCCCCATGTCGATGTTGGTTTTGTACTTGAGCTCCATGCCCTGGCTTTCCCGGAGAGCCATCTCGAGGTGGTCCCGGAGCTTTTCCACTTCGGCGTACCGGTCGTGGATGGGGGACATGGATTCGTGAATGGGGACCAGGTCCTCGAGCTGGGTCTCGATTTCCCGGCTGTGGGCCACCTGCTCGTTGTAGGCCCGCCGGTCATGGTGGATCTGATCGGTGAAGGCGTCGGAGACATGGGTGAGGTTCCGGACGATCCCGTCCACCTCCGAGACCGTACCCCGGAGACCGTCGTTCAGGCTCTTGAGGCTCTTTATATAGTTGTTGATCATCCCCCGGAACTCGGTGACCAGGACCTCGTCGGGCCGGCGGGGAACTTCTTTACGGATGATTTCGTAGTCGGTGTAGGACTCCATCTCCTGCTCTTTGAAGCCGAGCCGGACGAGGAGCTTGTCAAGGCCGACATACCGGACCGGCCGCTGTTTTTCCACCGGGATCTCCTCCTCGACGACCTTTTTGGTCCGGGCGGAGATGATCTGTTTGATGCCCTCCTCGATAACCTGGATCTCATCGACGACGTGCTGGAGCTTCTGGGCGTCGAAGGAGGTGGACTGGACTTCGCTGGCCCGGCGGTACTGGACGGCCGGCGGGCGATAGTCGGGGGTGGCCGTCGCCAGGGCGGCCGGGTTGGTTTCGGTGATGGTCTCGTATTTGACGAGGATACGGTCGAGGGCCTCGTCGATCTCCTCCGGGCCGATATCCCGGGCGGTATTGTCATTGGCCATGGGCAATGGGTCCTCCATGAAGTCGGTTCATCTAAACAGCTTCTGATATACACAAGCCGGCCCTTAGCGTCAACCCGGATTGCGGGCTAAAAAGCGGCATCGGCCGGAGCGGTCGGTGGGTAAGGCCAAAAAAGGGTTGAAAGAATCTGACGGCTATGGTAGGCGATCTTTTCGCTTTTTAGCACTTGAGCGTCTGTATAACCCAAACACTTCGGAAAGGACACGGATGGAAAATGACCCCAAAAACTGAATTGAAACTGGCGTACTGGCTGGTGGCCATCTTTTTTGTGGTGGGCGTTGTGAGCTATGCGGCGGTTCCGGTCAAGTCCCCGGAGGAGCCGGTCCGCATCATGTTCGAGGTGAGCGCCGGCAACGTCTTGTTCAGCCACAAAACCCACACCTCGGGCGGCGGCTATGGCATCGACTGCTTTATGTGCCATCACCATCCCGACGGCGATGAGTTTGCGCTCCGGGCCTGTGGCGATTGTCATAACCTTCCCGCGGACGGCTCAGCGCCGGAGATCTGCCTGGAGTGTCACTATCCGGAAGATTTCGACATCGAGATGGTGCCGCCGCGCGGAGATGCCTTCCACAATCAATGTGCCGGCTGTCACGAAGATTACGGAGCCGGACCCTTCAAGGAAGCGTGCAACAGTTGTCACGTCAAGTGAGCCGGTCCGGTGACGGCTTTTCATCCCCCATGATCCGGATGTGTTGATGCCTATGGTTCTCCACAACCTTCGGACCCGAATCCCGTCATTTGATGACCATTGGTGCTCCCGACCCCGCTCCTCGAAGGCCTGGGCACCCCGTCGGGTCCGACCAATACGGCGAAAAAGGGTTGGACTATGAAGAAGAAATCGTTTTTTGGTTTAACAAAACCGCGGTTTGAGTATGCGCCGCCGTCGGCGCCCATGACACCCGAGACCCTCCCGGTCCCGAAGCGGGCGACTTTTTACGTGCCTCGCCCCTTCAACCGGAAGGACACCTTGCGCGTCAAGCCCGGCGACCCGGTGAAAACCGGAGAGAAGCTGGTGGTTTTCGAGGACGCCACGGCCTATGTCACCTCATCGGTCACGGGGACGGTGGCTTCGGTGTCTCCCTACATTGGTGACTTCGGCGAGACCGCCACGGCCGTGACGGTCGATGTGGCCGACGAGGAAGCATTCGACGGGGCCTTTGCCGAGGCGGCCCCCGAGCCGAGCCTCGAGGCCATGGTGGACTATTTGAAAGATTTGCCCGGGTCCCCGGACCTCGATCGGTTCAGCGACCCGGACCATCCGGTTAAGGTCGTTGCCGTCCGAGGATGTGACACTGACCTGATGGTGGTCACTCAGCAGCACGTTCTCGGGTCCCGAGCCAAACGGATTGGCCGGGGGATCAGCATCCTGAAGAGCCTCGCCCACGTCGGCTCGGTGGTTGTCACCGTACCGGCCCACCTGACCCATGTGGTCGGCGGGATCGGCGGCCGGTCCGGCGAGGAGATCCGGGTGATCGGCGACGAGTACCCCGCCGCCCTGAGGCCGTTTCTCCTGCAAACGGTCCTCGGTGAGCCTTTGCCGGCCGGAAAGACCGAGGCCGACGCGGGAGTCCTCGTCCTGTCCGCCGAGGCGGTGGCCGGGATCGGGGAAGCCTTTGACACCGGCCGGGTCCCGATAACCAAGACGGTGACCCTCATCCGGAAGGACCTCAGCCGGGTCCTGGTGGAGGCCCGGGTCGGCACGCCCATCCGGGATATCTTCGCCGCCTGTGACGTGACCGTCAATGAGATGGACCGGATCATCGTCGGCGGCCCCATGACCGGGGCGACGATTTACTCCGAAGACTACCCGGTCCGGCCCGACACGGACGCCGTCATGGTTCAGGACTGCACCGAGATCAGCCTCACCCAGAACACCCCCTGCATCAACTGCGGCGAGTGCGTGCGGGTCTGCCCGGCCAACGTCCCGGTGAATATGCTGGTCCGGTTCTGCGAGGCCCGGCAGTACGAGACGGCCGCCGACGAGTACGATCTCTACTCCTGCATCGAATGCGGGCTGTGCAGCTTCGTGTGTGTCTCGAGGATTCCGATCTTTCAATACATCAAACTGGCGAAGTACGAGCTTGGCCGGATAGAAGAAGAAGCAGCGGAGGAAGCAGATGGTTAATCAGAAAAAATTCATCGTCTCCCATGCGCCCTTCTGGCATGACGGCAGCAGCATCTCCGAGCGCAGCTACAATATCATGCTGGCGGCGCTGCCCGCGGTGATCTTCGGCATGGCGCAGTTCGGAGCGCCCGCCCTGGGCGTGGTCTGCCTGTCCATTTCCTTTGCCATGCTCTGGGAGCTGGGCTTCAACAAGATCGCCCGCCAGCCGGTCTCGATCGGCGACGGCAACGCGGCCCTCATCGGGCTGATCTTCGCCATGCTCATGCCGGCGACGGTTCCCTGGTGGTACCTGTTGGTGGGGACTTTCCTCGCGGTGATCATCGGCAAGTCCATTTACGGGGGCATCGGGGGCAACCCCTTCAGCCCGGTGGCGCTGGCCATGGCCATGCTCATGATCTCCTGGCCATCCTACCTCAACGTTGACGCCGCCCTGGTCAACTACGATTTCAATTTCAACGCCCTTTACCCTATTGCCGCCGCCAAGAATTTCGGGGCACCGGCGGTGGAATCCTTTACGTTGGCCGACTTACTCCTGGGGCGTCAGACCGGTGCCATCGGGACCACCTTCGGGCTGGGATTGATCCTCGGGGGCGTTTACCTGATGTTCCGCGGCTTCATCCGCTGGGAGATCTCCATCTCATTTATTATCGGCGTCTTTCTGACCGCCACCATGTTCCATGCCAATGACGCGGTGCGGTTCGCCGGCCCGATGGTTCATCTTCTGTCGGGATACACCTTGGTCGGGGCCTTCTTTCTGGCCACCGACGACTCCTCGTCACCGGTCAACTTCGTGCCGATGCTGCTATACGGCCTGCTTGGCGGGGTGATGACGGTCCTGATCCGCAACATCGGCGTCTATGTGGATGGCGTGATCCTGTCGATCCTGATTATCAACACCATCAATCCGCTGGTGGACAAGATCCGGCCGAAGGCGCTGGGAAAGGTGGTTTAAGATGCGTGATATGATCAAAATGGTGGTTGTTTTGACGGTTCTTTGCGCCTTTTCGGGTGGACTTCTCGCCTCGATCCGAAACAATACTCAGGAGCGTATCGAGGTCCAGCAGCTCACTTTCGTCAAAGGGCCGGCGTTGAAGGACATCTTCGAAGGCGCTAAAAACGATCCCATCGCCGACCGGTTCAGTCTCCAGGACGGCGAGGAGGAGCGGAATTTCTTCGTGGCCCTTTACGACGACAAGGCCCCCGCCGTGGCCCTGGAAGCCTACGGCAAAGGATACGGCGGGGATGTCGGTGTGATGGTGGGCATCAACCTGGAGACCGACAATCTGTTGGGAATCGGAGTGACCACTCACGCCGAGACTCCCGGGATGGGGGCGAAGGCCAAGAGCGACCCGGCCTTTGCCGCTCAGTTTAGCGGGATGGCCACCGACAATCCCATCAAAGTATCCAATGATGGGGGGCAGATCCAGGCCATTGCCGGGGCCACCATCACATCCCGGGCGGTAAGCAACGCCACGACCCAGGCTGTGGAGATCTACAAGCGGCTCAAGCCGGAAATCCAAGAACAGGTTAAATCCTTCAAATAGGACAGGAGAGAACAGATGGCGAAATCAATCGGTCAGGAATTTGTTAAAGGATTGTGGGCTGAAATACCGCCGTTTCGCCTCGTCCTCGGCCTCTGCCCCGCGCTGGCGGTGACCAAGTCGGTGGAAAACGGTGTTGGTATGGGATTGGCCACCACATTCGTGCTCGTCTGCTCCAACCTCCTGGTATCGGCCCTGAGAAAGGTCATTCCGCCCAAGGTCCGGATCGCCTGCTTCATCATCGTCATTGCCACCTTCGTGACCGTGGTGGAGCTGTTGATGCAGGCTTTTGCTTATCGGCTCTTTCTCCAGCTCGGTATCTTCATCCCGCTCATCGTGGTCAACTGCGTCGTGCTGGGCCGTTCCGAGGCCTTTGCATCCAAAAACGCCGTACTCCCCTCCATCGCGGACGGGGCCGGCATCGGGCTGGGCTTTACCCTCGCCCTGGGCGCTTTAGGCGGGGTGCGCGAGCTTCTTGGGAACGGGACCCTGTTGGGGGCCCAGATCTTCGGACCCAACTTCGAGCCCTTCTCATTTATGGTGGAGGCGCCCGGAGCCTTTGTGGGCCTGGGGCTGATGCTCGCGTTGATGAACCTCGTCGAAACCAAATAGTTGGAAGATAGGAGATAACCCATGGGTGACTTTATCGTCCTGGCCATCGGTGCCATCCTGGTCAACAACATCCTGCTTGCCCAATACTTGGGGAACTGCCCCTTTATGGGCACCTCCAAGAAAATGGAGACCGCCGTGGGCATGGCCTTTGCCGTGGTCTTCGTTCTGGTTATGGCGGGCGTGATCACTTGGATCGTCAATCATTTCATCCTGACCCGGTTCGGCCTGGAGTATCTTCGGACCATCGGCTTTATTCTGGTCATCGCCTCGCTGGTCCAGTTCGTGGAGATGTTCTTGAAAAAGAGCATCCCGGCCCTCTACGCCGGTCTGGGGATCTTTCTGCCGCTCATCACCACCAACTGCGCGGTCATGGGCGTCTGCCTCATCAACATCAAAGAGGAGTACAGCTTCATCCAGGCCCTGGTGTCCGCCTTTTCCTATGCGGTGGGCTTTGGCCTGGCCCTCATCCTCTTTGCGGGGGTTCGCGAGCGCGTGCTCCTCGGCCGGGTTCCCAAGCCGATGGAGGATACCGCCATCGCCCTGGTCACCGCCGGGGTGATCTCGATGGCCTTTTTCGCCTTCAAGGGCATGGTCTAACCGACACAACCCGCCGGCCATGCCCTCCGGGCCGGCCGGTGTCTCAGGAGAAGACGATATGATCGAAGCCGTATTGTTCATGCTGCTCATCGGAGCGGCCTGTGGCGGGATTCTCAGCTTCGCCTCGAAGATTTTCTACGTCTGGGAAGACCCCCGGATTGCCGAGGTGGAAAGCCATCTGGCCGGCGCCAATTGCGGCGGCTGCGGATTTACCGGCTGCGCGGCGGCGGCCGTGGCCGTGGTGGAAGGCAAGGCTCCGCCGTCGGTCTGTGCCGTGGCCGGCCCCGAAGCCACCGCCAACGTGGCGGCGGTAATGGGGATGGACCCCGGATCAGCCGAGCCCAAGCTTTCCATCAACCCCTGTGACGGGGGAGACCGGGCCGAAGACCGCTTCTACTACGACGGCGTGCTGACCTGCGAGGCCACCGCCGCCATGTACGGCGGCAAGCGGGTCTGCCAGGTGGGGTGCATCGGCTACGGCGACTGCATCCGGGTTTGCAGCTTCAACGCCATTTTCATGGGACCCGACGGCTATCCCGTGATCAAAGAGGAGAAATGCGTCGGCTGCGGGGCCTGCGAGCGGGCCTGTCCCAAGGACCTGATCCAGGTCCGGTCCATGTCCGAGCGACTGCTCCACATGAACCTCGACACCGACGCCCTGGCCCCCTGCCAGCAGACCTGCCCGGCGGAGATCGATATTCCCACCTACATCGCCCGAATCCGTGAGGGAGATTACGAGGGCGCGGTCCACACCCTCCGGGAACGCAACCCCCTGATCCTCTCCTGCGGCCGGGTCTGTCCTCACCCCTGTGAGGACTACTGCCGGCGGGGCATCGAGGACGAGCCGGTTTCCATCAACCAGCTCAAGCGATTCGTGGCCGACTTCGAGATGAATTCGGGCAAGCGGCTGCCCATTCCCTGTGCTCCGGACACCGATAAAAAGGTCGCCGTGGTGGGCGGGGGACCGGCCGGCCTGAGCGCCGCCTACTTTCTCCGACGGCTCGGCCACCACCCGACCCTCTTCGAAGCCATGCCCAAGCTCGGCGGGATGATCCGCTACGGCATCCCTGAATACCGGCTGCCCAAGGCAACCCTCGACTGGGAGATCCAGGGCATCCTCGACCTGGGCATCGAGGCCCGAACGAGCCAGCGTCTGGGCAAGGACTTCCAGATCAAGGACCTCTTGGATGAGGGCTTTGACGCCATCTTCGTGGGGCATGGGGCCTGGGTCGATTACAACCTCAACGTGGATGGCGAAAACATGAACGGCTGCTTCACCGGGATCGATTTCCTCTCCCGGATGGCTTCCGGCGAGGACCTTCCCATCAAGGGCAAGCGAGCGGCGGTCATCGGCGGCGGGAACAGCGCCATTGACTGCGTCCGGAATTTGGTCCGCCTGGGGGCTGAAGAGGTTTACATTGTTTATCGACGGACCCGAGCCGAGATGCCGGCCAACGAGGTGGAGATCGAGGCGGCCGAGCACGAGGGCGTGAAGTTCCAGTTCCTCGCGGCCCCGGTTCAGGTCATCGGGGACGCGGACGGCAAGGCCACCCATCTCGAGTACCTCAAGATGGAGCTGGGTGAGCCCGACGCCAGCGGACGGCGACGGCCGGTGCCCATCGAGGGCTCCGAGACCCGGATGCCCGCCGAGATCATCATCACCGCCATCGGCCAGCGGCCCGACATGGGGTTTAAGGAGCAGAGCGACCTCCTGGCCGAATTGCAGGTGACCCGGTGGAACACCTTCGACACCGACCCGTTCACCCTCCAGTCGAACATCCCTTATCTTTTCACCGCCGGCGACGCGGCCACCGGCCCCGCCCTGGTGGTGGACGCCATCGGCGGCGGGCGGCGGGCCGCCCGGTCCATCCACCAATTCCTGAACGAAGAGCCGGTGGAGGCCCCCGAGGGCGCCCTCTTCAAACGGCACATCGAGGAGTCGATCTTCGAGACGGTGCCGGGGGTGGTCAAAAAGCAACGGGCCGAGATGCCCGAGATGGAGGTGGCGGAACGGATCGATAACTTCAAAGAGGTGGATCAGACCCTGCCCGAATCCGAGGCTTTGGGGGAATCGGAACGGTGCCTGTCCTGCTGCCGGCTCTGTTACAACAAGGACACTGAGCAGGCCGCCTGATCCGCGCCGCAAAGCTCCGATACATCACCGAGAAAGCCATGGTCCCCGCCCCGCGGGGGGTGTGGCTTTCTCATTTTGAGGCGGGGAGATGATTAAGCGGGTATCATTGATCCATCAACCCTGATCCGCCGGGTGTTCATCCTGAAATCC
>CAYNGG010000072.1:10708-12713 GCA_964396575.1 uncultured Desulfobacteraceae bacterium
CATGCCCGCCACTGCCCCTTGTGGTACCTGGAAATCCCCCGTGACCGCCGACCTCATCGTCGCCGAAAGCATCGGTTTGGCCGGCCTGGCCGCGGACGGGGATGATATCTACTGGCTGGAGATGCGGCCGTCGGAAAACGGCCGGTACGTCCTGGTCCGGCGAACGCCGGACGGCTCGACAACGGATCTCACCCCGCCGCCGTTCAACGTCCGGAGCCGGGTTCACGAATACGGCGGCGGGAGCTTTCTCGTCAGCGGCGGCCGGATCTGGACGGTCCATTTCGATGATCAACGGATTTACGAGATCCGCTCAGACGACGGCGCGGTCCCGCTGACGGCGAACGACGGCCGGCGGTATGCCGACTTCATCCACGATCCCGCTCGGGATCGGCTCATTGCCGCCCATGAGGACGCCCGGGGAGGGGCCGAGCCCTCCAACACCCTGGTGGCGATTGCTTTGTCCGACGGGTCGGTGACGACGCTGTTCTCCGGAACCGATTTTGTCAGCTCCCCCCGGCTGAGCCCGGACGGCGGCCGGCTGGCCTGGCTGTCCTGGAACCACCCCAACATGCCCTGGGACGGCACCACCCTGTGGGTGGCCGGGGTCCGGCCCGACGGGACCTTAGATGATCCGGTCAATGTGGCCGGGGGAGTGGCGGAGTCGATCTTCCAGCCGGAGTGGGCACCGGACGGGACCCTCTATTTCATATCGGACCGCAACGGCTGGTGGAACATCTACAAGGATGGTGACGGGGCGGTGACTCCGGTCCTCGAGATGGCGGCGGAATTCGGAATGCCCCAGTGGGGATTCGGGATGTCCACCTACGGCGTGGGATCGGATGGGCAGTTGATGGTGAGCTATTCCCGGGACGGAATCCGGCACCTGGGGCGGCTCGACCCGCGGACCGGCGCCCTTGACGAGATCCGGACCCCGTTTACCGATATCGAGATGGTCCGGCCTTGCGGGAATGGCGCGGCCTTTCTCGGAGCGGCGGCGGACCGGCCCCGGTCCGTGGTCCGGCTCGATGCCGGCACCGGTGAGTCGGAGGTCCTGAAAGTCTCCTTCAGCGCCGAAATCGACGGCGGTTATATTTCGATCCCGTCACCGGTCTGTTTTCCCACGGACGGCGGCGAGACCGCCCACGGGATTTTCTATCATCCGAAGAACCGGGATTTTTCGCCCCCGATTGGCGAGCTTCCGCCCCTCCTGGTCTTCACCCATGGCGGGCCGACCGCGGCGGCGACCAGCGCCTTTAGCCCGACCATTCAATTCTGGACCTCCCGGGGGATCGCCGTCCTCGACGTCAATTACGGCGGCTCGACCGGGTATGGCCGGGCTTATCGGGAGCGGCTCCGGGAACGCTGGGGAATCGTGGACGTGGCCGATTGCGAAAACGGGGCGCGTTACCTGGCCTCACGGGGTGACGTGGACGCCGATCGCCTGGCCATCCGGGGCGGGAGCGCCGGGGGATTCACCACCCTGGCGGCCCTCGTCTTCCGGGATACTTTCCGGGCCGGCGCATCCTATTTTGGCGTCAGCGACCTGGAAGCGTTGGCCCAGGAGACCCACAAATTCGAAAGCCGCTACCTCGACGGCCTCATCGGCCCCTACCCGGAACGCCGGGACCGCTACCTCGATCGGTCGCCCATCCACGCCGTGGACCGGTTGTCCTGCCCGATCATTTTCTTTCAAGGAACCGAGGACCGGATCGTCCCGCCCAACCAGGCCGAGGCCATGGTCGCGGCCTTGAGGGAAAAGGGCATCCCCGTCGCCTATCTCGCTTTCGACGGCGAGCAGCACGGTTTCCGCCGCGCCAAGAATATCAAACGGGCCCTGGAGGCCGAGCTTTTCTTCTACGGCCGGATCTTCGGATTCACCCCGGCCGATGTTATTGAGCCGGTGGAGATTGAAAACACTTAATATGATTCCAAAAAAAGCGAATCATAGGTTTTTTCTAACTTAATTCGGCATCCTTCAAAATCTGCAAAAAGTAGTTTACACTTT
>CAYNGG010000073.1:0-12689 GCA_964396575.1 uncultured Desulfobacteraceae bacterium
AAAGGCGGATACATGAGCCCATTGACCCTCTCTCAGATCGATGCCCTGACCGCGATGGTGGCTCCGGACCGGTTTTCCACGGGCCGGTCCGCCCGCGAGCTCCACACCCGGGACATCTCACCCCACCGGGGGACCCTGCCCAGCGGGATCATAATGCCGGTGAGCACCGCCGAGGTCTCGGAGATTTTGGCCTGGTCCGATGCTGAAAACATCCCCGTCACCCCCTGGGGGGCCGGGACCTCCACCGAAGGCAATCCCGTGCCCACCGCCGGCGGGCTGGTCATGGACATGACCCGGATGGACCGGATCATCGACGTCCGGCAGGCGGATCTCCAGGCCGACGTCCAGCCGGGGGTGCTCCGGAAAGCCCTGAACCGGGAGACCGGCCGGCACGGCCTCTTTTTCCCCCCGGACCCGGGAGCCGACGCCACCATCGGCGGGATGATCGCCAACAACGCATCGGGGGTCCAGACCGTCCGGTACGGGGCGACCCGGGACTACGTGATGCGTCTGGAGGTGGTCCTGCCCGGCGGGGAGGTGATTCACACCGGGTCCCGGGCGAGCAAGTCGTCGGCCGGCTTTGACCTCACCCGGCTTTTCGTGGGGTCCGAAGGCACCCTGGGGGTGGTGACCGAGGCAACCCTCAAACTGGCCGGGATTCCCGCTCACCACCTGGCCGCCATTGTCACCTTTGAGGAGCTGGCCGCCGCGTCGGAAGCGGTGGCGGTGATGATGGGGGCCGGCCTCGCTCCGGCGGCCCTCGAGCTGCTCCCGCCCCCGCTCATCCGGCTGATGAATACCGAAAAGGGGCTGGGGCTGCCGGAGGTGCCCTCGTTGTTCTGCGAATTTCACGGGGTCAGCATCGAGGCTTTGAAGGAAACGGCGGCGCTGGCCAAAGAGCTTTGCGATGATTGCGGGGCGGCCGGCTTCCGGACCGGGACGACCGAGGCCGAGCGCCAGGACCTCTGGCGGGCAAGGCACGAAGCCTGGGAGACCATCCACCGGGCTCATCCGGGGCTTTCCACCCTGATCGTGGACGCGGCCGTGCCCATCTCCCGGTACCCGGAGATGATCGCTTTTGCCCAGGAGCAGGTGGACGAACGGGGGGTGATCGGCTACGTCTTCGGCCACGCCGGAGACGGAAACCTCCACGTGGTCATGGTCGGCGACCCCAACGACCGGGCCGGATGGTCCGCCCTGGAGGCGGTCAACGAGGCCATCGTCATCCGGGCCATTGAAGCGGGGGGAACCTGCACCGGCGAGCACGGGGTCGGGATCGGCAAGCGGCGGTTCATGGCCCTGGAGCATGGCGGCGGGTACGAGCTGATGCGGCGGATTAAAGGGCTCATCGACCCCAAGGGGCTGATGAACCCCGGCAAGATCTTCGACTGACGGCAACCGGGGCCACGGGGCCCGGAAAGCGGCAACCACCCAAAACGACGGAGAACCCGAAATGGAAAAAAGCGAGCTGTTCAAAAACTGGGGGCTGTTCCTCAAGGGGATGGATTCTCGAAGCATCCAGCTCTCCTTTGCCAATCACCTGGAATACTCCCTCTCCAAGGACCAGTACACGGCCACCGTGCGGGATCTCTACCAGTCCCTGGCCCTGACCGCCCGCGACCGTCTTGTCGAGCGGTGGATCCGAACCCAGCAGATGTATTACTTAAATGATGTCAAGCGGATCTACTACCTGTCCGCCGAATATCTCATGGGCCGGGCCCTCATCAACAACCTGATCAACCTGGGGATGTACGAGGAGACGATGGATGCTATGCGGGAGCTCAACGTCGATCTGGACCAGGTGGTGGCTCAGGAGCCGGACATGGGGCTCGGCAACGGCGGCCTCGGACGGCTGGCGGCCTGCTTCCTCGACTCCCTGGCCACCCTGGAGCTGCCGGCTTGTGGCTATGGAATTCGCTATGAGTTCGGGATTTTCGAGCAGGTGATCCGGAACATGGGACAGGTGGAGCAGCCGGAGCTCTGGCTGAAGCACGGCAACGCCTGGGAGATCGCCCGCCCGGAAAAGAGCAAGATAGTCCGCTTCGGCGGCTACCTCGAAGAGGAAACCGACGAAGACGACGGGACCGTCACGGTCGAGTGGGTGGATGCCGAGGAGATCATCGGGATCCCCTATGACACCCCCATCGCCGGCTATGGCAATGACACCGTCAACACCCTCCGCCTCTGGTCGGCCCGGGCCACCAACGAATTCGACCTCAAGTATTTCCAGGACGGCGACTACCTGAAGGCGGTGGAGGAGAAATACTCGTCCGAGACCATCTCCAAAGTCCTCTACCCGAACGACCAGATCAGCGCCGGCCGGGAGCTCCGCCTGAAACAGCAGTATTTCTTCGTCTCCTGCTCCGTCCAGGACATCATCGACCGGTATCTGGTCAACCACGAGACCTTCGACGCCTTTCCCGACAAGGTCGCCATCCACATGAACGACACTCACCCCTCGCTGGCGGTGGTCGAGCTGATGCGGCTGTTGATCGACGAGCACAAGCTGCCCTGGGACCGGGCCTGGGACATCACCTTCCGGACCTGCGCGTTTACCAACCACACTCTTTTGGCCGAAGCCCTCGAGAAATGGTCCATCTCGATGTTCGAGCGGCTCCTGCCCCGGCACCTGTCGATCATCTACGAGATCAACCGCCGGTTTCTCCGGGATGTGTCGGCTTTTTACGTGGGGGACAAGCGCCGGATGCGGGCGATGTCGTTCATCGAAGAGGATGGGGAGAAGAAGATCCGGATGGCCCATCTGGCCATCGTGGGGTCTCATTCGGTCAACGGAGTGGCCGCGCTTCACAGCCGGCTGATCCGGGAGCGGGCTTTGCGGGATTTCGCCGAGATGTTTCCGGAGCGCTTCAACAACAAGACCAACGGAATCACCCCCCGACGATGGCTCCTCATGGCCAATCCCCGGCTGGCCAAGCTCATCACCGACCATATCGGCGACGGCTGGATAACCGACCTGGACCGGCTCCGGGAGCTGGAGGACTTGAGCGAGGACGCTGATTTCCGGGGGAGGTACCTGGCCATCAAGCGGGAGAACAAGGCCGATCTGGCGGGGCACACCGGACGACTCACCGGGGTGGCGGTTGACGAGACCAGCATCTTCGACGTCCAGGTCAAGCGGATTCACGAGTACAAGCGCCAGCTCCTGAACATCCTTCACGTGATCTACCTCTGGCTCCGGCTCAAGCAATCGGACGGGTTCGAGATCCATCCCCGGACGTTTCTTTTCGGCGGCACGGCGGCGCCGGGCTACTTCATCGCCAAACTGGTGATTCGACTCATCTGCCACGTGGCCGACATGATCAACCGGGATGCCTCCACCCGGGACACCCTCAAGGTCGCCTTTCTGCCCAACTACCGGGTTACCCTGGCCGAGGGGATCTTTCCGGCCGCCGACGTCTCGGAACAGATTTCCACCGCCGGATACGAGGCATCGGGGACATCCAACATGAAGTTCGCGCTCAACGGCGCCGTGACCGTGGGGACCCTCGACGGGGCCAACATCGAGATCGCCGAGGAGGTGGGGGAGGAGAACATCTTCATCTTCGGGCTCACCGCCGACGAGGTGGCCGAAAAGGCGTCAAGCTACGACCCGCGATCCTATATCGAAGGCGACGGGGTGCTCAAAAAGGCCATCGAGCTCATCTCGTCCGGCTTTTTCAATCCGGAAACCCCGGATATGTTCCGGCCGCTGGTGGACACCCTGTTGGGCAATGACCGGTACTTCGTGCTGGCCGATTTCGCCGCCTATCACGAGGCCCAGATGGCGGTGGACAAGCGCTACCGGGAAACCGACCAGTGGGCCCGGACGTCCATCCTGAACATGGCCCGGATCGGCAAGTTCTCATCCGACCGGACCATCCGGGAGTACAACCGGGACATCTGGGGGGCCGAACCCCTGACCATCACCCGGTCTGAGCGGCGTCAGGCGGCCTCCTGTGACGCGGAGCTGAAGATGCGGTAGGCGGGCGGATTCAGGGGCTACTTCGTCTTCATCACCCAAACCCCGTGCCAGTCGTCGTCCGGGGGATTGGTTTTCAGGTGCTGGCACCGCTCCACATACATCTGGGAGACCTTGTCCCTGGGGTTCAGGGCCAGGGCCTCCTGGAAGGCTGAGATGGCCTTGTCCCAGTTGCCCCGGCGGTACTGGGTGACCCCCTCCCGGAAGAGGTTGATCACCTCCACGAGGTTGGGGAAGGACTCCTCGGTGTGGTAGTCGAGGACTTCGTAGATCTCCACCGGCTCGGTCTTGCCCTTGACCACCACCCGGTCCACCTCCCGGGTCCGGTAGATCCCCCGGAGCTTCCCCCGGGTCATCTCGCTGATGAGAATCCGGGTCTGATACTGCTTGCAGGCGCTTTCCAGCCGGGAGGCCAGGTTCACGCCGTCGCCGATCATGGTGTAGTTCATCCGCTTGGGGGAGCCGATGTTTCCGGTGACCACCATGTCGGTGTTGATCCCGATGCCCATGTCGAGCTGCCGTTTTCCGTGGGAGAGCCGGGTGGCGTTCCAGATGTCGAGCTCGGTGATCATGGCGATGGCCGCTCGCATGGCCCGGTCCTCGTCGTCGCCCAAAGGCCGGGGCACGCCGAAGCCGGCCATGATGGCATCCCCGATGAACTTGTCGAGCATCCCCTTTTCTTGCTGAATACAATCGACCATGATGGTGAAGTATTCGTTTAACAGGGAGACCGTCCCCTGGGCCCCCAGCTCTTCGGCCAGGGTCGTAAAGCCCCGGATGTCCGTAAAGAGCACGGTGGCCACGGTGCTCCTACCGCTGACTTCCCCGCCCTCCAGCAACTGATCCGCGATCCCGGCGTCCATGTAGAGGGACATGGTTGACTTCATCCGCTTTTCGGTGCTGATGTCTTCCATCATGATCATCACGCCGAGCTGCTTTTCCTCGGTGCTGACCAGGGGGTGGAAGGTGAGGTTCACCGACTTGCGGCGGTCGCCGAAGGTCATCGCCTTATCCATGATCACCTCCGACTCCTGGGACTCCCGGACCCGCTTGAGCTTATCGAGAATCCAGGCATTGTCCCCGACAAAAAAAGTTTCGGCGTTCTTGTCGAGTATGTCCCCCAGCTTGATCCCCATGATATTGAGGCCGGCGTGGTTGCAGGTGATGATCTTCCCCTCCTCGTCCACGGTGATCACCCCGTTGGTCATGCTCTCCAACATGGCCTCGCTGTAATTCTTCATGTTCTGGATTTCGTTAAAGAGCTTGGCGTTTTCCAGGGCGATGGCGATCTGGCCGGTGAAGGTCCGCAGCCGGAACTCGTCTTCTTCGGTAAAGGGGCCGCCCCGCTTGTTTAAAACCTGGGTCACGCCGATGGTCCGGCCGTCCTTGTTGATGACGGGGACGCAGAGGATGGAACGGGTGAAAAACCCGGTCTGCCGGTCGAACGAGGGATTGAACCGGAGATCGGCATAGGCATAGGGGATGTTGACCGACTTGCCCGATGTGAAAACCGTCCCGGCGATGCCCAGGTGGTTGGGAAGCCGGATCTCGGTCTCGAGTCCACCGCCCACCCGGGAGAAGAGCTCATGGGTCTTGTCATCGTTTAAAAACAGCGTGGACCGCTCGGCGTTCAGGAGCTTCGTGGCCTGGGACATCACTTTCTGGAGCACGGTGTTGAGCTCGATCTCCGAGATAACGTCGGAGACCACCTTGAAGAACTCCATCTCCTGGTCCCGGCTCTTTTTGATCTTCTCCACGAACTGGATGGTCTGGAGCGCCACCGCCGCCTGAGTGGTCATGGCAATCAGCAGCGCTAAATCATCTTCGGTAAACTGGCCCTGACGCTTGTTAAGCGCCTGGGCGACACCGATGATATCCCCCTTGACGGTCCGGATGGGGGCGCAGAGGATGCTCTTGGTGACATAGCCGGTCTTTTCGTCGATGCTCCGGTCGAAGTATTTGTTCTGATAAGCGTCGTGGACGACCATTCCCTGCCCGATGGTAAAGACATGGCCGGCCACGCCGTTTTTTTCCAGAAGCCGGATCTCCCGCTGGACGCTGCCCCGGGCCACACGGGAATAGAGCTCGTCGGTTTCCTTGTCATGGAGAAAGATGGTCCCCCGCTCGGCGTTCACCTCCTCGATGATGATGTCCACAAGCGCTTCGAGCATCTCGTCTAAGGTCTCGTAAGCAGCCATGGTCTGGGAGATGTTGAGCAGGATCTCAGCCCGGGATCCCCCGTTGCCGCCTCTGCTGATGACCGTCCCGGTTTCGTCGGACGCGGTCGGTTCGTTAGTCTCTTGCATGGGATGCCTCCAGCCGCTCTCGCAGGGCCGCGACGGTGTCCTGGAGCTGACCGGTCTCGTCCGCCGCGTCCTGCTTGATCGCATTAATCCGTGCCTCGTATTCCGCCCGGGTGTTCTCCAGCTCCTCCCGGAGGGCCACCAGGGTCCCCTTCAGGTGTGCTACTTCATCCCGCTCGTCCGCCGACGCCTTCTGCTCCACTTCCAGCCGGTCGAACTTCATCAGCTCCATCTCCGCGAGCTGATTGTTGAGGGCCTCCTTGAGCTGATCGGTTTCCGCCTGGGCTTCGGCCTTGGTCTTCTGCTCGACCTCCACCCGCTCGAGCTTCATCAACTCCATCGCCTCCCGCTGCTCCACGATGGTGTTCTTGAGGTGCTCCATATCCCGATGAGCGTGCGCCAGGTCGGCCTGGTGAGCTTCCTCGGCCCGGGACTGAAGGGCCTCCATCTCGTCCCGCTGACGATCCACCACCTTCCGCATGTCCTCCAGGCGATCTTCATAAGCCGTCTTCACTCGGTGGATTTCAGTCTCCTGGTCTGACACCATGTCGTCGAGCCGCCGGCGCATGGTTGCGATGGTCTCTTTCAGGTGATGGTGTTCGCGGATAAGATTGTCGCGTTCCGGATCGGATGTCGGTTCCATCTTGTATCTTTTGGGGTCGGGGTTGGCTGAATCCTACGAAATATCTCCGTTAAACGTCATCCTGTATGACTGAAAGCTCAAGATGTGTCAAGCCGAAAGCGTCACCCGCCCGATAATCTCCGGCCGGGGTCATGATCATCGTTTGGGCCAGCCCCCCCCCGAATATAGAGACCTCCGAGGTTTTTAAAACCTCGGAGGTCTTTTGCCGTGTTAATCAGCGGCGGGACGCCCCCGCCACAATCAGACCTTGCGGTCGCTCCTGCTGAAATCCCTTGACAAACCGTGCCGTTCTCCATAACTTTACTCGTTGAGGTGCCCGACAGAGGGCTTAATAGGGAATCCCGTTGAAAGCGGGAGCGGTCCCGCCGCTGTAACCGGGGACGACGGCTGCAGGATGCCACTGTCCGGCCAAGCCGGATGGGAAGGCGCGGCCGGTCAGAACGATCCGGGAGCCAGAAGACCTGCCTCAAGGCGGAGCCCGATTCCCGACTCGGGAAACGTCGGCGGGCAGCCAGGTAAGAAGGGTCAAGCAAAGCTGGGTGCAGCCCTTCAAGCGAGATGTCGCTTGAAGGGCTTTTTTGTTTGGCCGCCGTTTTCTCACAAATCGACGCGGGACCGTCTGCATCTTCTCATGGAAAGGAGGTGAAGGCGTATGAAGACCGGTATCATTGTTTACATTGCCGGCGAGTCCGCCGACGAGCGGGATCTGACCGCCGAGGCAACCCGGCTGTTCGCGGATGCCGACCGGGTGGAGATCGTCGCCCGAAATCAGGGCCAGATTGACATCAGCTATGCCTGGTATCAACTGGTGATTCGCGGCATGGAGCGGGTCATCTGCCGGGTCGCCGGCTTTTCCGAAGCCGGAGTTTTAACGCTCACCGGCCGAGAGCTTCGGCTATGCGGCTGAATAGGTTTGATTTTTTCATTTAAACGAGAACACCCCCGGACGGGGCCACGCCCCGGCAGAGTCCTCGTCCGGCCCCATCAACCTGACGGAATGCAGGATTGCCATACAAACCGGATATAGCCGCCCGCCGAAGACGCCGCGGAGAAGGCCGTGTTGATCAGCGGCGGGACGCCGCCACCACTTTACGCCGCTGGCGGCCGGGCCTCCATATCTTACTGCTGCTTTTGCTGCTGGCCCTCTGCGTGGTCGTGTCCACCGGGCTGGGATACGTCCGGCTCTCCGTCGGGGATGTGGCCCGGATCATTGTCGCCAGCGCATTCGGGATCGACGCCTGGCTCGAGGGCGTGGCCGATCTTCACCGGGTGGTGGTGACCGAGGTCCGGCTGCCCCGGATACTCACCGCCGCCGCCGTGGGCGCCGGGCTGTCGGTGGCCGGCGCCGTTTTTCAGGGGATTCTGCGCAATCCCCTGGCCGACCCGTACACCCTCGGGGTTTCGGCCGGAGCCGCCTTCGGAGCATCAGTGGCCCTCCTTTTCGACGTGGGCCTCCCCCCGGCCCTGGCCGTTCCGCTTCTCGCCTTTGCCGGCGGAGCCGGAACCCTGGTTCTGGTGGTCTATCTCTCCGCCTCCGGCGGCGGCCTCTCATCCAACAACCTGATCCTGTCCGGGATCATCGTGGCCGCCATTCTGTCGGCGGGGATCAGCTTTCTGAAATACCTTGCCGACGAGCAGGTGGCGATCATCATCTTCTGGCTCATGGGGAGCTTCGCCTCCCGGACCTGGGCCGACGTAGCCCTGACCACCGGCTGTCTGGCGGTCGGGACCGGCGTCTGCCTCTTTTTCGCCCGGGATTTGAACCTCATGGCCCTGGGAAACCGATCGGCCGCCTCTTTGGGGGTGAGTACCGGCCGGGTGACCCTGATTCTCCTGGTAACCGCCTCGGTGTTGACGGCGATCTGCGTCTCGGTTTCGGGGATCATCGGGTTCGTGGGGCTTCTGGTGCCCCATATTGTGAGGGCCGTGGGCGGGCCGGACAACCGCCGGCTCATCCCGGCGGCCCTTCTGGTCGGGGCGATCCTCCTTTTGGCCGCCGACACGGTGACCCGGGCGGTCCTTCGCACGGAGGTCCCCATCGGGGTCCTCACGGCGCTCATCGGGGGGCCGGTCTTCTGCTACATCTTCCGACGGCGCCAGATGGCACGGACCGGGTTTTAGGGGATGGGACTGGAAATTGAAGGAGTGCATTTTGCTTACGCCGATCGGCCGGTGCTTCGGGATGTTTCCGCAACGCTCCCCGAAGGCCGCTTCTACGGGATTCTCGGGCCCAACGGGTCGGGCAAAACCACCCTGTTGGACCTCATGGCCGGATTATCGGCGCCCGATGCCGGGGTCATCCGGTATAAGGGGCAACCCCTGCGGGCCTATTCCCGAAAGGCCGTCTCCCGGGAGATGGCTCTGGTGCCCCAGAACTTTTACATCAACTTTCCCTTTACCGCGAAAGCGGCGGTGATGATGGGCCGATACCCACATATCCCCCGGTTCCAGTCGCCCTCGGCCGAAGACATCGCCATCGTCGAGACGGTGATGGAACGGACCGGCACCGACCGGCTCGCCGACCGCTACGTCTCCGAGCTCTCCGGCGGCGAGCGTCAACGGGTGGTCTTTGCCCGGGCCCTGGCCCAGGACACCCCGGTCCTGATCCTCGACGAGGCCACCTCCAACCTCGACGTCCGCCACGGCTTTCAGCTTCTGAACCTGGCGGCCGAACGAGTCCGGGAGGAAGGCCGGACGGTGATCGCCGTCTTTCAGGACATCAACCTGGCCGCCCTCTACTGCGATCACCTGATCTTTCTCCGGGACGGGAGAATCCTCGTGGACGGCCCGGCCGACGAGGCCCTCACCCCGGAGACGGTGGCCACGGTTTTCGATGTCCCGGCCCGGGTTTTCCATGAGCCCTTTTCCGACAGCCGCCACGTGGCTTTCAGACGGGGGGCTGTATGATCCGCCGCGCCGCTCGCCCCATCGCCGCAATGCTGTTCGCCGTCCGGCTGCTGCTGACCGCCGGTCTCGCCTTTGCCTACACCGGCGACTTCGCGATCTTAGGCGACCGGGAAATCCGGGACCAGAACGGGCGGGAAATCCGGGTGGCCGAGCCCTTCGATCGGATCATATCCCTCTACGGAGCCCACACCGAAAACCTCTTCTCCCTGGGGCTCGACCCGGAGATCATCGGCGTGTCCCGGAGCGAAGTTTACCCGCCCGAGGCGCTGACCAAACCGGTCTTTTCCTATCATGACGACCCCGAACGCTTTCTGGCGGCCCGGCCCGACCTGGTGCTCATCCGGCCCATGATCGACCGGGGCTACTTCCAGCTCGTGGACCGGCTGGAGAAAAGCGGGATCACGGTGGTCTCCCTCCAGCCGGCCACCGCCGGAGAGATTTTCCGGTACTGGAAAATCCTCGGCATCCTGACGGGCCGGTCGGAGGCCGCCGAGGCCATGATCGACCGGTTTTCCTCAGCGGTCGCCGAGATCCGGTCGGTCACCGAGCCCATCTCCCCCAAGCGCCGGGTTTATTTCGAAGCCATCGGCAGCCGGATGAAGACCTTCTCCCCCGACTCGGTGGCGATCTTCGCCCTGACGGTCGCCGGCGGGATCAACGTGGCCGACGACGCCGAGCCCTCCCGGGGGACCAACGTCGCCAACTACGGCAAGGAACGCATCCTCGCCCATGCCGACGAAATCGACGTTTACCTGGCCCAGCACGGGACCATGAACCGGCCGACGGTGGCGGGTATTAAAGCGGAGCCGGGGTTTTCCATCATCAAGGCGGTCCGGGAGGGGGAAATCCGGATCGTCGATGAAGCGCTGGTGGCCCGCCCTACCCTTCGCCTTCTGGAAGGGATCTGGGCCATCGGCCGGGCCCTCTACCCCGACCGGTTCGGCCCGGCGCTCCGAAAGACCGTGACGGAGGCGATCAATGGCTAAGGGCCTGGTGATCGCCGGCACCCACAGCGGGTGCGGCAAAACGACGACGGCATTGGGGCTCATGGCGGCCCTCACCCGCCGGGGGCTCCGGGTAGCCCCTTTCAAGGTCGGCCCCGACTTCATCGACCCCGGCCACCACAACCGGGTCACCGGGGAGACAAGCCGGAATCTCGACGGCTGGATGCTCGACCGGGAAACCAACGAGACCTCCTTCGCTCGGGCGGTCCGGGGAGCGGACGTGGCGGTGGTCGAGGGCGTGATGGGGCTCTACGACGGCTATGACGGCCGGTCCGAGGCCGGCTCCACCGCTCAGATGGCCAAGTGGCTGGATCTCCCGGTGGTCCTGGTGGTCGATGCCCGGAGCATGGCCCGGAGCGCCGCCGCTCTCCTCATGGGCTTCGAGCGGTTCGACCCGGACCTCCGCTTTGCCGGGGTCCTGTTTAACCGGATCGGCAGTCCCCGCCATCTGGACTATCTGGTCGAGGCCATGGCGGGAACCGTCCGGATGCCGGTTTTGGGCGGGGTGAGCCGGGAGGATGCGGTCACCATTCCCGAGCGTCACCTGGGCCTGGTCACCGACGGCGACCATCCGCTCACCGACCCCGTTGTGGACCGCCTCGCCGGCCTCATGGAAGGGAGCCTGGACCTGGACCGCCTCCTGGACCGGGCCGCCGGGATCACCGAAGGGGAAGCGCCAGCAGTCGAGCCGTCCCGCGACGACGATCCCGTGACCCTGGCGGTGGCTCGGGACAACGCCTTTTGCTTTTATTACGCCGATAACCTCGATATGCTCCAGGCCGCCGGGGCCCGGCTGGTTGAATTCTCCCCGGTGGCCGGCGATCCGATCCCCGACGGGGCCGACGGGGTCTATCTCGGCGGGGGGTACCCGGAGCTTTTCGCTTCGGCGATCTCCCGGAACCTTGCTTTCCGGACCGGGCTCCTGAGCGCCGGCCGGGACGGGATGCCGATCTACGCCGAGTGTGGCGGGTTTATGACCCTCTGCGAAACCCTTGTTGACGCCGACGGCGAAGCCCACGAGATGGCCGGCTGCTTCCCGCTGACCGTCCGGATGCTGGACCGGCGCCGGTCCCTGGGATACCGGGAGGTCCGCCTTCGCCGGGAGACGATCATCGGGGCCGCCGGGGACCGGATTCGGGGCCACGAGTTCCACTATTCGGAGCTGACCGGCCATCCGCCGCCCGGCCTGGAAACCGTTTACGAGGTGGCGGGCCGGCGGGCGGTCGAGCCCAAAGCCGAAGGGTACTGTCTCCGCCGGACCCTGGGCTCCTACATTCACCTTCACTTCGGCAGCCACCCACGCCATGGCGTGGCTCGCCGGCTGATACAGGCCTGCCGGGACTATCGGCGGGAAAGGAAATCATCTTCATGAAACCGGAAGACATTGAACGCCAGAGCTTTGCCATTATCGACGAGGAAGCCGGCGACCACACCTTCGCCCCGGCCGCCTGGTCGGTGGTGCGCCGGATGATCCACACCAGCGCCGACTTCGAATACGTGACCTCGACCCGGCTCCACCCCCACTTTCTCGACGCCGGGATCTCGGCCATCCGGTCGGGGGGGACGATTGTCACCGACACCAATATGTGCCGGGCCGGCATCCGGCAATCCCTTCTGGACCCCTTCGGCTGCGAGGTGATCTGCGCCATCGGGACGCCCGAAGTGGCGGCCCGTGCCGAACGAGAGGGGACCACCCGAGCCGAGGCGGCGGTGGATACCACCGCTCCGCTCATGGCCGACGGGATCTGCGTCATCGGCAACGCCCCCACCGCGCTGTTGCGATTACTCCAATTGATGGCCGCCGGCCGAGCCGCCCCGGCCCTGGTGATCGGCCTGCCGGTGGGCTTCGTCAA
>CAYNGG010000074.1:0-12654 GCA_964396575.1 uncultured Desulfobacteraceae bacterium
GGACTTTAGGCGCCGGTGGCGGCCTTGTGAGTCTTGATCTCGACCTTATCCGTCAACCCTTCATAGTACTCGCGCAGAATCTCGACGACCTCGTCGCGGCCGAAGTGATCGGGAAGCTCGCCGCCTTCGGAGAGGAGCTTCCGGAGCATGGTGCCGGAGAGGAGAACGCGGTCTTCCTTGCCGTGGGGGCAGGTCTTGAGGGATGCCATGCCGTCGCACTTGTAGCAATAGAAGGTCCAGTCGATCTTCAGCGGGTTGCAGAGCAGGGCCTTGCCTTCCTCCGTCGGCTGGGGGATCTTCTCGAAGATGGTCTGAGCCTCGAACATCCCGTAGAAATCGCCCACGCCGGCATGGTCACGGCCGATGATCATCCGGGAGCAGCCATAGTTCTGACGGAAGGTGGCGTGGAGAAGGCCCTCTCGGGGACCGGCATACCGCATGTCAAGGGGATAGCCGCCCTGGACGACCTTGTCGGCCACGAAGTAATTCTTGACCAGGACGTCAATGCACTTGACCCGGACGTCGGCCGGAATGTCGCCGGGCTTCAGGTTGCCGACCAGGGAGTGGATGAAGATCCCGTCGCAGACTTCCACGGCGATCTTGGCCAGGTACTCATGGGACCGGTGCATCGGGTTCCGAAGCTGAAGGGCGGCGACCTCTTTCCAGCCCCGGGAATCGAACATCTTCCGGGATTCCTCGGGCCGCATATAAATGTCGCCATACTTGGTGGGATACTCGGCCTCGGAAAGAACCTTGACCGGTCCGGCCAGGTTGAAGTCCTTCTGGTTCATGACCATCTGGACGCCCGGATGATCGTCCTTGGCGATCTTCCAGAACTCCTCGGGAGTCGGAGTGCCTTCGCCCATGTAAACCCGCTCGCACTCAAACTCTTTGTCTTCCTTGCTCATCTCGTATTTTTCGAGGACCTTCATGGTGGCCATGATTTCCTTACGCTCCGGATCATAGAGGGCGATCTCCTCGCCTTCCTTGATGGCGTCGGCGTCCTCTTTGGTGGCGTCCAGGGTCACCGGGATCGGCCAGAAGGTGTCGTCGGTGAGCAGGTATTCCTCACAGACGCGCCGCCAGTCAGCCTTGCTCATGAAACCGGTCAGCGGGCTGAAGCCGCCGATACCCATCATGATCAAGTCACCCTTGACCCGGGGAGAAATCTCCACCTTCTTGAGGCCCTCGGCCTTTTTCTTCTCAGCATCCAGCTCGGCGCCTTCCAGCAAACAACAGGTCAGCCCTTTTCCGCCATGGGGGGGGATTAGCTCAGACATCGATTTGACTCTCCTTTCAAATTATAATTAGGTTCTCATTGCCGATTCATGACCTGATGGGTCATGATTTTTTAGCAAAAAATATCAAATAGTCGGAATGGCGACATTTGTCAAGCACAAAAGCACAAATTCGACGGACCGCTCCCCCGGCCTTTTGGAAAGACCTGGCCCATCACCCTATTCACCCACCAAGATGACGCCCAGTGGTCCGGCATACCGCTCCGGACCGCCACGCGATAAACGATGGACAAACGCCTCGATCCATGCCATACCGTTTTAAAGGCTGGATTCGAAAGCAGGGATCGGGATTGTCCGGAACCCCGCTGTCGGCCCATCGAGCAAGGCTCCGGACATCCCGCGAAGAAAGCGGACAGCGTCCAGGGGCCGGAAAAAGGACGGCCTCAGCCATCATCTTTAATACCCGGTGTGTACGATTCTCCGCATACTCCTGACCGATGATTTCGGGAAGCCGGTTTGTTCTGCTGCTCAGCGCTTTCCGGATGCCGCGAAGCATTGATCCCCTCATGGCCCTGCTCCATCTGGATATGAAGTCCGCCTGTCCCCTCCCGTTCGCCGATGCCGTCCTCCAGGCCCTTTCCGCTCGGATCACCTTTACCCTCTCCCCTTTGGCCGATGCCCACCCCGCCAGAGGGCTGCTCACCGCCCCCTCAGCGGAGACGGCGATCTTCATGGCACTGGCCGACGCCCGGCTGTCCGGGGACCCGGGCGTGGTCTTGCTTCCAGCCGAATCGCTCCCGGCGGCCGCGAATGCCCTTGCCGAAGCTTCGGCGTCGGGCATTCCGCTGATAGTGATCACCCCTGACGACACCGACCCGGCGGAGAGTGACGGTCCGGGGATGGAGGCCACCGCGGCAATCCGTCCGGACGACGACCTGCCCGCTCGAGTCAACGCGGCCTGTCGGACCGCGGCGGCTCATCCGGCCGGCCCGGTCCGGATCCGTCTTCGGCCCCCCGGAGCCGAGCCCTCTGGAGATGTCCTTCCGGACCCGCCGCCGGCTCTTCTCGATCCAGCGGCGGTGGCGGCCGCGGCCGCCAGGCTGGTCGAGGCGGCATCCCCCGGCCTGTTGCTGGGGCCGGGCTGCCGGGGTCACACCGCCCGGTGCATCCAGGTGGCCGAGGCCCTCGATGCCCCGGTGGCCACCACTCTCGCCGGCCTCGACGTCTTTCCGGCGGATCACCCTCTCCACGTCGGGCTGAGCGAAGGTCCGGACGGGGTTCCGGCGGCCCGGCGCGCTCTCGACCGGTGTGATTGTCTTCTGACCGTCGGCGTCGATCCGGGGACGGCGCTTCCATCCCGGACCGTCCCCCGGATCATCGCCGCTCCCCGAGGGAACCCGCCGCCGGTCGCCGACATCGACCTGATCCTTCCCGGCGAGCCGGGGGCTGTTCTGGATGCCCTGCTTTCCGAGCTCGCCGGGACGCCCCGTCCCCCTGGCCGGCTCCAGCCGGCGGATCGGGAGCGGATCGCCCGGGACAAGGCGATCTACCGCCGGGCCTGGCTGGCCCGTCGGGGCCGGGGGGTCAATCCGGCCCAACTCTTCGACGTCCTCGGGAAAGCCGACGACGCCCGAGCCGTCATCGTCGCCGATTCGGGCGAGCCGGCTCATTTGGTGGCCGAGCTCTTGCCCATGATCGGCGACCGGGCCTTTCTCACTCCCTCGCTGCCGGTAGAACCGGGATATGCCGTGGCCGCGGCGGTGAGCTCCTGGATTTGTCATCCCGACCGGACCACCATCGCAATCGTCGAGGCGGCCGGGCTCCGGGCCGGCCGCCCGGCCCTGACCACCGCTGTCGATCGGCAAGCCGGCGGGATCATCATCGTCCTTGGGGAGGAGACGGGAACAAAGCGCGGCGTCCCAGGCCCGTCGAACGGAGTACCGGGAGCTTCCGTCCTAAAAATCCCCGGCGATTACGAGGTCAAGCTGGTGATCCCCGCTGCCCTGGCGCTCGCCCGCCGAGGCATTCCGGTAATCGTGGATGTGCCGGTGGGTCGGACCCGTCGAAGTCGATACTCGATGAACCGCGCACGGCGCGGCCGGGGTTTTCGGGCGTTCGGACGGCGGCTTCTAAGCCGATTATGGAGCCATGGGCGGAAGCAGGGAGGCCACCGAGAGGCCCAGCAAAACCAGGCAGATCCCCTGGATGACCCGCTTGCCGGTCCGGGTGAGCCGCCAGGGCGGCAGGATGAGGGCAACGCAGAACCCGCCGGGGACGTAGATCCGGGCCAGCAATGCCATTGCTTCGGGGGTCCAGCCCACCATCAGAGTCAGCAAGTAGAGGTAGCCGAGGAGGGCCACGGCCATGGCCTTGATCCGACGGCTCCCCCGGATCGCGGCGTAGCAGAGGGCCGGGAGGACCAGGAGAAGGGCCAGGGGGCCGAACCCGCCGGGGGCGGCCGAATCCGGAAGGACCCTAAAAGGCACGACCGCTCCCCGGCCGTCAACCAGGGGAAAAACCAGCCCGCTGTAAAGGCGTTCGATGACCGCCGCCGGGCTGATCCCGGTGAGATCCCGGATGAGGGCGTCGGCCGGGGCCGGGATGGCGCCGGTAGCCAGGATATCCCGCAGGAGATTCCCGGCGGCCCCGACAATCCCGTCGGGGTTGAGAGGGATTGATGACGGGGGATAAGCCGTTCCATCGCGGAGTAAATTGACCCCCAGCCGGGGAATCTGGGAGAGGATCAGCAGCGGGAGGACGGCCGCCCAGACCCGACGGGGAGCGCCTCCCAGCAGGGGCCACCAGATGCTGGCCCCGTGGCGGCGGTAGAGGATCAGGGCGGCAAGCCCCAGCAGGATGATCGGGAGGGCAAACGGCGCGGGCCCGGCAACGACGGAGAAGGCGAAGACGTTCGCCATGAGGATCAGGTCAACCCCGGTGGGGGATTCGGCCAGGCGGTGGATATAAAGGAGGCCCAGAGCCGCCGAAGCGGCCGGAAGCGTGACCCCGCCGGGCAAGAGGGCGGCCTGGACGAACAGGGGGTAGCTCAGGACCACCAGGGAGGCGGTCAGCGCCGTGGGCGGCCAGGCATAGCGCCGGGCCATGGCGTAGGTGGCCGCTCCGGCCGCCAGATAGCCCCAGAGTCCCAGCAGCCCGGCCCCCGCGCCCTCCCCGCTGAAAAGATGGGTCAGGACGGCGATATTTCCCGGCGGCACGGGACCGATGACCGATGGCGGCCCATCGACCCATGGCCCCGCCGGAGGCGTCAGCATCGACGGCGACGCCAGAATGACCCCGACCCCGCCAACGGCAACTAGAAGGATGCCGGCCACCCCCCGGTGGTGCCGGGTCATCCAGATGGGGGCGGCGATCATCTCGCGGAGCGCGCGGAGCGAGTCGCGGCCCAGGAGAGCGGCCCCGGCGATCAGAACCAGCCCGGCTTCGGCGGCAACGGCGACGGCCGGCGTCCCGGTCAACCCGCTCAACTGGAGGGCCGCGGACAGGGCGGCCAGGGGGATGATCAGGCCGGCGGCGAGCGCTTCGGCCACGGTATAGCCGGCCAGCCGGCAGCGGACCGCCGCCGCCGCGGACAGGAGTATCAGCTCACCGGCCCCGGCCACGGACCCCAAGGGGATCGCGGTCACGGAGCCTCAGTCGTCGGACCCATCAGCCTCCTTCGCCTCCAGATGGGCCACGATCTCCGCCATAAAATCCCGCATGTCCCGGGCGAGCCGTTCGCACTCGGGGCAGTAAACCTTCTTGATCAGCCGATCGTGGTCGTCGATCTGGTGGCGAAGCCAAGGGCCGTAAGGGCTGTCCTGGCAGAACTTTTTGCCGGTGTACTCGGCGATGGGACAGCCGTAGCAGACGAGCATGTAGTAAATCCGGCAGGGGGGGCAGTCCAGAACCCCGCCGTCCGACCCCTTGCCCGCGATGATCCGGTCCCACTTGGCCACCGAGCTTTTCATGATTTTGATTTTATTGAGCACTTTCCTCTCCAGGGGCTATTCGAGCGTTCCCATCGAGCGGTGGACATGGCGGTACCGCCGGACCGCGTAATCGACTCGCCGACGATTGGCGCTCTCGGCGAGGGCCACCGGGTCCGGGCGGAGGTCTCCGGCCAGAGTCCCGATGACGGCCATCACCGATTCAGCCAGGGCTTGCCGGTTATACCCGCCTTCCAGGACCAGGACGAGACGCCCCCCGCAGACGGCATCGGCCACCGTCATCAGCGACCGGGTCAACGCCGCAAACCCGGCCGACGTCATCCGCATGGCGCCCACCGGGTCATCGACATGGGTGTCGAAGCCGGCCGAGACCAGGATCAGCGACGGGGCAAACCGGAGAGCCACCGGCCGAAGGACCTCCTCGAAAAGAGCCGCGTACTCGGCATCCCCATAGCCCCGACCCAGCGGGATGTTGATGGTAAACCCCTCGCCACGCCCCCGCCCCATTTCGGTGAACAATCCGGTGCCGGGAAAGAGCGGTGACTGATGGACGGAGAAAAAGAGGACCGTCGGGTCGTCTTCGAAGGCGTGCTGGGTCCCGTTGCCGTGATGGACGTCCCAATCGACGATGAGGACCCGGTCCAGCCCCAGCGCCTCCCGAGCGTACCTTGCCCCCAGGGCCACCGTGTTAAAAAGGCAGAAGCCCATGGCCCGGCTCCGCTCGGCATGGTGTCCCGGCGGCCGGGCCAGGACAAAGGCGTTTTGAAGCCGTCCGTCAGCCACGGCCTCGATGGCCGAAAACAGCCCCCCGGCCGCCAGGATGGCCGCCTCGTAGGAGCCTGGGGAAGCCAGGGTATCGGCGGTCAGGGCGGTGGCCTCGGCTTCGGCGGTGGCGGCGATCCGCTTGAGATGGTCGGGCGAGTGGACCCGGAGTATCTCCCCCGGTTGGGCCGGACGGACGGGAACGGACACCAGCCGCCCCGTCGCCTCGATGTCCGGCAAGCGTTCATAGACGGCGGCCAGCCGCTCCGGGCATTCAGGGTGCCCCTCGGCGGTCCGGTGGTCGAGGTACTTGGGGTCCCGGACGATTCCCGTGGTCACGGAGTCGCCTTCGTTTCGGCCGGCACGGTGAGAACCGGGCAGCGGGCATGGCGGAGGACCGCTTCGGTGGTGGATGGGGTAATCGCCCCGCGGAACCCCGGATGGGGGCGAACCCCGACGACAATGAGATCCGCCCCGAGCTCCCGGGCCCGCTCAGGAAGCACTTCGCCGGGAACCCCGGGCATCAGCTCGATGGCCATCCCCGACCTCGCCCGCTCCCCGATGGTTTCGGTCAGGGCCTCGTCGATCCGTCGCCTTCGCGCCGCCATCAGAGCCGCCTCACGCTCGCCGTAAGGGATGTCGGTATCGCCCCCGTCCGGACTCCCATCAGCCGGTGACTCCACCGCGTGGAGAATGTGGAGCCGGGACTCGAAGACCTCGGCCAGGACCCCGGCCGCGGCGGCCGCCGGACCGGGATCGGGACCCGGGCCGTATCCGGCGACGATACACCGGAAGGGGGCGACCGATGCGCTTTCCCGCCGGGCGGCCCGGGTGACCAAAAGGGGCCGGCTCAAGGTCCGGGCCAGGGGCTCCACCACCGATCCCAAAAGCCAGCGCCGCAGGCCGGAAAGGCCATGTGAGGCGGTGATCACCATATCCACGCCCCGGTCGGGCTCCCCGACCACTCGAACGACCTCCTCCACGGGGTCACCGGCCACCACCAACGGCTCCCAGGTCGCCGCGCACCCCCGCATCAGCTCGCCGATCCGGGCCTCGGCCTTCTGGCGAGTCCGGTCGTCCAACGGTCCCCGCCGCGGCCCGGCGGCACCTTGACCGGGATACGCCGGAAAACAGACCGCGTGAAAGATCAGCAATCTGGCCCCGAAGGTGATGGCCAGGGCCTCGCCATGAGCCAAGGCCCCGGCCGCGTAAGTCGAAAAATCGGTGGCACATAAAATGACATTGGGCCGGATCGACATATCAGTATTCCCGAGGCGGGCTACCGGCAGCCGGAATGGATGGCGCCCTCGTTTTCGTAAACGACCCGACCGTCGAAAAGGGTCAGGTCAACCCGGACATCGGGGATGGCCGCCGGGTCGATCTCGAAAAGGTCCTGGTCGAGGACCACCAGATCCGCCCGCTTGCCCGGCGCGATCGTCCCCAGCTCATGAGCCAGCCCGTAGTAAGCCGCCGGCTCGGCGGTGTAAGCCCGGAGGGCCGCTTCCACGCTCAAACGCTGATCCGGGTAGAAGCCGCCATCGGGGGTTCCGTCCCGCCGGGTCCGGGTCACGGCGGCGTGGACCCCCACCAGGGGATTGGGATCACAGACCGGGGCGTCCGAAGCGAAGAGCAGCGGGACCCGGGCGTCCTGGAAGGACCGGAAGGCGTAAGTCCACCGGCCCCGGTCCCCGACGGAGTCGTCGATCATCCGGATGTCCAGGATCAGGTTGGGCGGCTGCATACAGACGGCCAGCTTGAGGGCCGCGATCCGGTCGATGTCCGCCGGGCGGATCATCTGAGCGTGCTCGATCCGATGGGGCAGCAACGGCCGGGGATAGGCGGCATCGGCCCCGGCGGCCGCGATTCCCGGCACCGCCGCAAAGGCGTCCACCACCTCACGGTTGGCCCGGTCGCCGATGGCGTGGACCATCACCGACAAGCCGGCCGCGTCCGCCCGGCCGACCGCCTCACGGAATTCGCCCATGTCCAAAAGGGGCATCCCCCGTTCGGCGTCGAGGTAAGGGTCGATCATCCAGGCGGTCCGGGCTCCCATGCCGCCGTCGGCAAAGAACTTGACATGCCCGATCCGGAGCCGATCGTCGCCGAACCCCGTCCGGAGCCCCAGGTCAATGGCCGGGTCCAGGGCATCGGCCGGGAGGGAGACCCAGCACCGGAGGTCCAGGGCGTCGGCGGCCCGGAGCCCCTGCCAGACGCTCAGGGCCCGGGCCGCGTTGGGGTCCTCCATGAGCTTGACGTCCTCGATGGCCGTGATCCCCAGGGCGTGGAGCCCCCGTATCCCGTCGCGCATAACGGTCAGAAGGGTGTCGGCATCGGGGCTCGGAACGGCGTCCTTGATCCGGTTGACCGCCATCTCCCGGAGCAGCCCGTCGGGCCGGCCGTCCGAATCCCGACCAATGATCCCCTCGGGCGGGTCCGGAGTGGTCGCGTCGATCCCGGCCAGGGCCAGGGCCAGGGAGCTCACCGCCGCCAGGTGGAGGTCACACCGCCAGAGGACCGTCGGATGATCAGGTGCCGCCGCGTCCAGGGCCTTCCGGTCGGGCATCCGGGGCTCGGGCCAGTCAGCCTCGTTCCAGCCGCCGCCCACGATCCAGGCCCCGGCCGGGAGAGTCCGGGCGGCCCGGGCCACCCGGTCGAGGAGATCGTCCAGGGATGCGGCGTCGGCCAGAGCGAGCTCCCGGCGGCTCACGGCCCAGTCGTAAAAATGGAAATGGGAGTCGAACATCCCGGGAATGACGGACCGGCCGTCGAGGTGGACAAACCGGGTCCCGGGTCCGGCCAGGGCGGCCATCTCCCGCTCACCGCCGACCCCCTGAATCCGGGCGCCGGAAACGGCCACCGCCCGAGCCGCCGGCCACCGGGGGTCCAGGGTCCGCACCGTGCCGCCGGTGAGGATGAGGTCGGCCGCCGCCGTCACAGAATGTACCCCTCGGGAAACGGGTCGGCCGGATCACAGACCAGGTCGTGAAACCCGGTGATATGAGCGCCCCCCCGGATTTCCACCGTCACCGCCGGCCGGTCGCCCACGGCGGTCTCCGAAACGATGGTCGCCTCAAAGGTCGTGCCCAGGGGGCTTTCGTTGACAAAGGGCTCCCCCACGCCGATGGCGCCCTGGGCGTGGAGCAGAGCCAGCTTGGCGGCGGTCCCGGTGCCGCAGGGGGAGCGGTCCATGTGGGACTCCCCGTAGATCACCACGCTTTTCCCCCGGCGGTCGTCGTGGCCGGCCGTGTCGTAAAACTCGGTCACATCCACGGTGGTCACCTCGGGCCGGGTGGGGTGAGAGACGCTGAGCTGCTCGTTGGCGGCGGCGATGATCGCCATGCCCAGCTCCGTAAGCCGGGGGGCGTGAGCCGGGGTGAGCGGGACGCCGATGGCGTCCGAAGCCACCATGGCGAAGAATCCGCCGGAACAGACCAGGTGGACCGGGATCTCCCCGAGGCCCGGCACCGTCAGCGGCCGGGGGCCGTCCGCCGCAAAGGCGGGGACCATCCGGATGGCCACCGATGTCACCCGATCCCGCCGGATGGCGGCCCGGGCCGTCATGGGGCCCGACGGGGTGTCCACAATTACCGTCGTTTCGGGCTCGGCCGCCGCCACCGCGCCGCCCTCGATGAGCGTGGTCACCGCCCCGATGGTGGCGTGACCGCAGAGGTACGGGTAGCGCCGGGCATCCATGTAGATCAGGCCGAAAGCGGCCCCGTCGGTGACCGGCTCGGTGACCACCGCCGCCAGAATCCCGCGATGGCCCCGGGGCTCCCGGGTGATCAGCTTCCGGAAGGCGTCGAGCCGGCCTTCCACGTAATCCCGCTTTTCCCGCATGGAATCGCCGGGGATCGGGGGATAACCGCCCACCACCAAACGGGTGATCTCCCCTTCAGTATGGGAGTCCACCGTCCGGAGCCGGGCGGAAAACCGGCCGTCGAGCGCCGCTTTCAGATCATCGAAAGCCGTGGGGCTCATGCCGCCTCCCGAGCCAGGAGCCGACAATGGCGAGGAGCCACGTGGACGGCCACCGACTCGCCCCGCCGGAAGACGTGCCGGGTCACGAGCCCGATCACGTGGACCACGGTGCCGTTTTCCAGCTCGACGAAATAGCTCACCTCGCCGCCCATGTAGCTCCGGTCCTTGATCTTGCCGTAGAAATAGTTGACCTCCTCGACCGGGGCGTGGTCGTCGCGGTAGTCGATGCCGAGCTTCTGGGCCCGGACCACCACTTCCACCGGGGTCCCGGCCGTCCAGTCGCCCTCCTGATCGGCCAGGAGAGTGTTGCCGTCGGCCAGGTCGATCCGGACCCAATCCCCCTCATGGCCGGCCACTACCCCATCGACGAAGTTGGAATGGCCCAGAAAGTCGGCCACGAAGTGGTTGACCGGATGGTTGTAAACCTCCTCGGGGGTGCCCTCCTGCTGCTTGAGCCCGTCTTTCAACACCACGATCTTGTCCGACATGGAGAGGGCCTCCCGCTGGTCGTGGGTGACGAAGATGGTGGTCACGCCGAGCATCTGCTGGAGGTTGTCCACCTCCCGGCGCATCTCCTCCCGGAGATTTTCGTCCAGCGCCGACAGCGGCTCGTCCATGAGGAGAACGACAGGCTCGATGACGATGGCCCGGGCCAGGGCGATCCGCTGCTGCTGACCGCCGGAGAGCTGAGCCGGCATCCGGTTTTCCACGCCGGGGAGCCGGACCATCTCCAGGGCCCGGGTCACCCGCTCCCGGATCTCATCCCTGGGAACATTCCGGTACTTCAGGCCGAAGGCCACGTTGGCAAAGATGGTCTTGTGGGGGAAGAGCGCGTAATTCTGGAAGATCATGCCCAGGTTCCGCTGGTGGATGGGCACATCGTTGATCCGCTGGCCCTTGATGTAGATGTCCCCCTCGGTGGGGGTTTCGAGGCCGGCCACCATCCGCAAGAGGGTCGTTTTGCCGCAGCCCGACGGGCCCAGCAGCGTCACCAGGCTGCCCTCGGGAATCGACAGGTCCGTTTTTTCCACGGCGAGCACCTCGCCGAACCGCTTCATCACGCCCTTGAATTCCACCAACCGGGGATCTTTTTCCGCTTGCCGCACGCGCTCGCTCCTCTAAAGGCAACCCCCGGCCGCCCATCAGGCCGGCCGGGGTTGGGTTGATTGTTCGTCTCGGCCGAGGATCAGGCGCCGGCCTTGATCCGGTCCCACTTCTCCGTCCACTCGAGCTGATGGCTGTTCCAATACTCGGGGTCGGCAAAGAGATAGCCGTCCAAAGTGCCGGTGGGGTCGAAGGCCGGCAGCTTTTGAATGGACTCCGGCATCTTGATCTCTCGCGGATCAAGGCTCGGCGGATACTTCTGCCCCTCAGCCACGGCGATGGCCGGCTCCGGTTCCAGCATGAAATTGAGGAGCTTCTGAGCCACTTCCATGTCGGTCCCCTTGAGGACGTACATGTACTCCATCCAGGAGTATGTGTTCGTCGGCGCCAGGTACCCGATGGGGTGCCCCTCGGACTGGAGGTTGGCCACCCGGCCGGACCAGGCCGCGGTGGCGTAAATCTCGTCGTTGGCCAGCAGGCTCATCAGCTCAGAGCCGGATGACCAGTATTTCTTGACCATCTCCCGCTGCTCCCGGAGGGCATCCCAGACATCGTCTATCTTGGTGATGCTGTTGGGGCTCTGGCCGGTGTGGAGAGCGGCGTACCACATGTTGGTCCGGAAATCCCCGCCCCAGCTTCCAAGCTTGCCCTTGAGGTCCTTGTCCCAGAGGAGGGAAGCGCCGAGCTTCTCCGCCTTTTCCTTGCTGATGTACTTGGTGTTGTAAGCGATCCCGGTCTGGCCGTAATCGTAGGGGACCCCCGAAAGCTTCCCGTCGGTGATCGTCCGGAGGGTCTCGAGCATCTTCGGCAGGACATTTTTGAGATTGGGGATTTTTTCCTCGTCGAGGACCGAGTTGAACCCGAGATTTTTGTATCGGGCGTAGTCGTAAACGGCGCTCAGGTGGGCGAGGTTGAACTCCCCGCCCGGCGGATAGGAAGCCTTGACCTGAGTGAGAAAGGCATCCATGCCGGTGAAGGCCGCGTCGATCACCTCGATCCCGGTCTCCTTTGTAAAGGGGTCGAACGCATACTTGCGGAGGGCTTCCGAGGTGGAGCCGCCCCAACTGTGGAAGGTAATCGACTTGGCGCCGAACGCTCTGCCCGCCAGGCCGAACGGTCCGCCCATAATACCGGCCGCCGCCCCGGCGATCCCGACGTATTTGAGGAAATCGCGTCGGCTGACTTTCCCCTCCGCGTACCCATCAATCATCCGGTCCAGGTCTCTTTCCATCTTTGGTCCCATGTAAAGTCCTCTCTTTCAGTTTAGGGTTCTTTGGGTTTCAGATATCGGTCAGGCGGCGATCCGCCGTTCTTCGAGAATCCGTAAACAGAGTGAACGGATTGACGATAGCTCTCGCTGGAGCTCTCGTTGTGCTTCTTCAATGGGCAACGATGTAAACAAATCAGGAAGCTGAACGCCTCGGCCCATGATTTCATCAGCGATTTCCCGCTTCAGCTCCTGATGCACAAACAGACAATTATCCGCATGAAAAAACAGTCTAACCGCACTCGATGCACCGATTGCCCCGCCAGCCAGCGATCCGACAATCCCCAGTCCGAGCAATGCGAAGGATGCAAGCTGTTGGTCTTTATCGGTGACATGCGACAGCAGGGTATTGAGATCG